>JAJQJO010000086.1 GCA_021323495.1 Cellvibrio sp.
GCCAACAAGCTCAACTCCTGTTCGGGGGTGAGGTTGCGGAAGTAAGGGACGAAATCTTTATGGCCGCGCACGACTGCGCGGTAAGCCTCAAGGCTGGCTTTGCCCATGCGTTCAATCAGATCGCGCCATTCCGGTTTGGGCGCAGCGTTAGGTGCCATAGTCGCACGCATAGTCGCCACTACATAAGAAGAAAGGCTGCTGAAAGCAACACGCGGCAACCCGAACTTGTAGCGGATCATCTCGCCTTGCTCAGTCACCCGGATCCGGCCTTTAACCGAGCCCGGCGGTTGCGACGCCATGGCTTTTTCTACCGGACCGCCGCCGCGGCCAACGGTACCGCCACGGCCGTGGAATAACACCAGCGATACATCAAACTTATCGGCCAACGCGACCAGTTTTTCCTGCGCCTTATATTGCGCCCAAGTGGCCGCCAGCTTGCCCGCATCTTTGGCGGAGTCGGAATAGCCGATCATTACCGTTTGCTGTTGGGCTGAATATTGTTGGTACCACTCCAGGTCCCACAAACGCTCCATCACAATCGGTGCGCGGTCCAGATCGTCAAGGGTTTCAAACAGCGGCACAATTGGCATGTTCCAGGTCATGCCGCACTCTTTCAGTAACAGGGCCACCGCCAATACATCCGATGGCTGTTGCGCCATGGAAATCACGTAGTGGGAAAGGATTTCACGCGGCTCTTGCGCGACCACCCGGCAGGTCGCCAGGACTTCGGCAGTTTCGTCGCTCATTGGCCAGCTGATCGGCAATAGTGGACGCTTGCTGGTCAGGGATTCCAGCAGGAACGCCTGACGTTTTTCTTCCGGCCATTCACGATATTCGCCAATGCCGAGGTATTGCACCAATTCATCAATTGCCTGCACATGGCGATCGCCATCCTGACGGATGTCGAGCGGCACCAGGTTGATACCGAAGCAGTGGATACGGCGAATCGTATCGACCAGCGGGCCATTGGCGATATGGGGCAAGCCGACATCATTAAGCGAGCGGAAGCAGAGCATCAAGGGTGATAGCAGGTCTTCGCGGCTGGTGATCAGATCGACCGGCACTTCTACCGAGCGACCTTGCAAGCGCGACTCAGACCACTCCAGGGTGGATTGGATGCGGCGGCGCAGGTCATACATCACATCGCGGTACGGAGTGGTGCTGTCCGGGTAAAGCGCACGCAATTCGTCGCTCGCCTCAATCATGCTCAGGTCGCCACCCAGGCTGTATACATCGCGTGAGTAGAGTTCGGCCGCCATCCAGCGCCCCAGCAAGAGTACTTCGCGGGTAATTTTGTGGGTTACATTAGGGTTGCCGTCGCGGTCGCCCCCCATCCATGAATAGAACTTGATGGGGCGGATATCAACCGGCAAGGACTCGCCCAAATGGCGGGAGCACTGGCGATCCAGATGGCGGATAAAGTCCGGCACTGCTTGCCAGAGACTATTTTCGATAACCGCAAAGCCCCACTTGGCTTCATCTACGGCAGTCGGGCGAGTAGTGCGGATTTCGTCGGTTGCCCAGATTTCTTCCACTAAACGGTGCAAGCGGCCACGCAATTTGTCTTGCTCAAAGCCCAACAAACTGCCGTTTTGACGATCGGCCAGGGTATCGACGATCTGGTCGTATTTGCGGATCAAGGTACGGCGGGTCACTTCAGTCGGGTGCGCCGTCAATACCAGTTCAATCCGCAGCTTGTTGATTATCTCGGTCAGGGCGTCTTTGCCGTGAATATTGGCAAACTCCTGGATCATGGTTTGCAAACTATCGTCGCGCTCGGCTTCGGCGCTGGAAAAATATTCCTGGTCAGCAATATTGGCCAGGTTCAGGAATTGGTTAAACGCGCGCACTATCGGCAGGATGTTCTGGTCATCCAGGCCGCTCAGCATTGCCACCAGGGGCGCCGAATCACCATTTTCCGCTTTGGTGATGGCCTTACCCAACTTGCGGATACCTTCTACCTTGGTAAACAGTTCTGCGCCTTCATGGGCATGAATCGTCTCACCTAAGAGCTCCCCCAGCAGGCGGACATTTTCGCGCAGGGTTTCAGGTAGCTTTAACATTGGGTTTCTCCAACAAATCGAGGGATTAAAAAACGCACAAGCGAATCACCAAAAGCGGGCGGCATTCTACGCCATCACCCCCTTCATGGGTAGAAAATGGCAGCAGGAATAGCTTACTTAATGATAAAAACTCGCATTATCGAATTATTCGGGCTTTTTAGCGGCCGCGCAGATTACAAAGGTGCGCGCTGCTATGCAAGCGCACCAAACAAGAGCGGACATCCCGGCACTATAAAATGCGGATAATTTACACCGGCGTGAACCAGGGATCGCGCAACCGCCGGATTGGTTCACCTTGGTCACACTGCCAGTCGAATTCATCAAATTATAAAACCCGGCAGTTTTCTGTTTGCCAGTGCCAAGGGCAAAACAGCAAATACTATGCCCACCAACCCGATGCCCTGATCTTTATCAAAGTCGCTACCAAAGCCGGGGTCTATCCGCCGCTTTACCACCCGTCCCTCAACCAGCGTGACTCAGCGTACAGATATCGCGTCCGTCCAAGGCCATTCTTTTCACAGCCATTTTTATAAACAGCCGTTATTTCTTTGTGTAAGGAGGACGTATGGCGATCTTTGACCAATACGCGATGCAAGATCCACGCACCCAATATCCCAAAGCCCAGGGCCATGCGGATGAACAGCAACCCGATCCCGCGCTGGATGCAATTTTAAAACCCCAGGCTGATCACGGGGAGGAAAGTTATTGCGGTGCGAACCGCCTGCGCGGCAGGAAAGCACTTATCACCGGCGGCGATTCAGGCATTGGCCGTGCAGTGGCAATAGCCTTCGCCCGCGAAGGTGCGGATGTAGTCATTAACTACTTGCCCAGCGAAGAGGTGGATGGCCAGAAAACCCTGAACATGATCCGCGAGGCAGGACCAAAAGCCATTGCAATTCCCGGCGATATCACTGATGAAAAATTTTGTAAAACCCTCGTACAGCAGGCGGTCGAAGCATTGGGCTCGATTGATATCCTGGTCAACAATGCGGGTAAACAACAATTTGTCGAAGAATTGGAAGATCTCAGCACCGAGCAATTTGTCCAAACCTATACAACCAATGTATTTGCCATGTTCTGGATTACCAAAGCGGCTGTTCCGCATATGCCAGCGGGCGCCAGCATTATTAACACCACGTCGATCCAGTCTTACCAGCCTTCACCGGGCTTACTGGATTACGCCTCAACCAAAGGTGCGATTACCGCATTTACCAAAAGCCTGGCAAAAATGTTGGTTAAAAAAGGGATTCGGGTGAATGCGGTAGCTCCCGGCCCGATCTGGACACCCTTGCAACAAAGTGGCGGGCAACCGGACGAAAAACTCCAGCAATTTGGCAATAAAGTGCCACTGGGGCGCGCGGGACAACCGGCTGAAGTTGCGCCCGCATTTGTATTCCTTGCATCACAGGAATCGAGTTATATCACTGCTGAAGTGATCGGCGTGACGGGCGGAGAACATTTGCCTTAGGTCAGGCCCTTGAGTAAAACATTGAATTGCAACAGGGATAAAAGATGAAGCAACAGCATCCATTTTTTAAACGTAATGGGCTTTTAGTGGTATTTGTCACTTTCATGTTGATAAGCCTCGTGGGCCAGGCTTATACCGGTTGGGAAGAATACAACCAGGAGCGACAGGAACAACAGCTTCCCGCTATCGCCATGGGCCAATATCTGGTTTCCGGTCATTTTATCCAGACAACCTTTGAAAATTGGGAAAGCGAATTCCTGCAGATGGGAATGTATGTATTTATGACGGTATTTTTATTTCAGCAGGGATCAGCCGAGTCCAAATCCCTGGATGAGCCGGAAGCGGTAGACAGGAAACCCCAAGCGCATCAACACGCACCATGGCCCGTCAGGAAGGGCGGAATCTATCTGGCGATTTATCAAAATTCCTTGAGCCTGGTATTTCTCGGTTTGTTTATCACCTCCCTCTTCCTGCATGCCTATGGCACCCTGAAAAACTTCGCTGAAGAAGGCAAGCAGGTCAGCAGTTACTGGCAGGTTTTTTTGGAAAACCGGTTTTGGTTTGAATCATTCCAGAATTGGCAAAGTGAATTTTTATCAGTAGCTGCCATTGTCTTTTTTTCAATTTACCTCAGGCAACACGGCTCACCCGAATCAAAACCTGTTGATGCGCCCCATAGCGAAACCGGTAAATAAGGTTGGACAGAACCCAATCGCTCTCACGCAACAACGGCAAGACATTTTGCAACTAATTTTTATTTCAAACGACTTCATCCAGATTACACGCAACCAATGATTTTCCGGCAAGTGATCGTAAAAATCCGGGCAAACACTGGAGCGTAACCCCGGGACGGTTTTGTTCCGGTCTTCCATCGTGCATTAATACAATGTCACCCGCTTTGACTTGCTCGAGCCGCCGCGCAATACCGGTTTTGGTGCCCAATGCGCCCCAATCAATAATGCTGCGGCTCCACAGAACCGTCGCCATATGTTCCGCATGTGCTTGCCTGCGCATCGCTGTACGTAAACGTCCAAACGGTGGGCGAAACCAGCGCGGTGCACTGCCGGTAATATTTTCCACAATGTCGGTTGTGCGCGCCACTTCACTTTTGGCACGCGCGGATGAAATCAGCCAGGGATGCCGATGACTGTATGTGTGGTTGCCAATGGTATGTCCGGCCGCGACTATTTTTTCTACCAACTGTGGAAAACGCTCGGCCGCCTCCCCCACGACAAAGAAAGTTGCTTTCACGCCGTAATCAGCGAGCACAGCGAGGATTTCGGGGGTGTAATCCGGATCGGGACCGTCGTCAAAGGTTAAACAAACCTGACGCTTGATATCGACTTTCAATTTGCCCATATGGGTGAAATTTTCCAGCGTACGGAGCGGCTGGGGTAGCGGCGAACGATGGGTAAATAGCGAAGCGTAAATATCACAGTTGCGCGATGCGTAATTCATGTTAATCACTCCGCAGAAAAATTTTTGAGTAAACTATCGCGCGTCAACCAATAGGCATGGGGATGGATGCGATTATTTTCCTGGTCGACAAGATGCGGGAAAAAAACCCGTAATAAAATAGTGAAATAAAATTTACGCACCAGATTAAGCGCCGAATCTGGTAACCGCTCGATGACAAAGCCCAACTTTTCCCCGTGCGGAGGCAACCAGCTGACACCATGGAACGCTTTTACCTGCCTGAATTTTTCGTTTTCATGGATAGCTTTCGCCAGATGCGCAAATGATGCGAGCAATAGCCGCCGGAAACGTAGTGCATTGCGGATATGTTGGCGCGGATCAGCCGCCGGGTGCGCGAAGCATTCACGATTAAAATGCAAAATCGCTAAACAGTCACCCGGTTCAATCCAGGTACCGTCATTCATTACCCTCCGCTTACCGGAAAAGGTTTCAAAAGAAAAACTTAACAGTTCATCAAATTTTTCCACACGATGCCGGCGTCGCCAATGGGCGTCATACCAGCACATAAACCGGTAGAACAAAGTCGTTTTCATAATTTATTACGCCCCGCCTGCATAAAAAATCCGGAATTTCTTTTTTTCAGGATACTTCTCTTAAACGTTTTTTTACCCAAGGTGCAGTTTTTCAAAATACTATCCAACTCTGCCACCACCGCCTGTGCCGCATCAGGGCGGCCTAACTGTCGAGCATTTATTTTCATCTGCTCCAATCGAGCAACATCACTGAATAATTCCGCCAGCACACCCGGCAGTTGATCTGGTTCCGCATGCAAGCCCGCGCCTTTTGTGTGTAAAAACTGGACGTTGTGTTTTTCCTGCCCACCCAAACAACAGGTCGCAATAAACGGCCTTCCGCACGCCAGCGATTCGCTCACTGTTAAGCCACCGGGCTTGCCCACCACCAGATCAGCCGCACAAAATAAATCACTCATATCCTCGCGCCAACCAAATAGATGGAAGCGGTTTGGATATTGCCGGGCGAGCTGTTGCAAGATTTCCATATCAGCAGTATTGCTGCCGATGGTCACCAGCACCTGATACTGATGGCGCTGGTCATGGAGCAACTGTTTAACCACATCGATAACACCTATGCCGCACTGACCGCCGGTGATCAACACCGTAGGCGCCTGCCCGAGCCCCAAGCGGTCGCGCGCTTGCGCCTGGACAGGAAGAGTTGCGAATGCCGGCATTAATGGAATACCTGTCACCCGGATACGCTCCGCATCCACGCCCTGCCGCCGCAATGATTCAGCAACTTCATCGTGACTGACACAATACAAACTGGTGGTGTTGCGCACCCATACACCGTGCACACCATAATCCGTCAGTACCCCGATGACCGGTTGGGTAATAACGCCTTTTTGGATCGAGCGCGACAACAGCGCGTTGGGATACATCTGGGTGGCAATTAAAAAGTCGGGCGAATAATCGGTTACGAATTTTTTCAAGCGGGATGACATGATGCTATAAATCAACCCGAGCAATCCTTGCACTAACAACCGGCCTGCGGGAATCCGGTTGCGGTTGCAAATACTATTGACCAAAGTATTGAATAAGGCGCTATCCAGACTTTTGTAATAGTCCGGTAGTGAAAACTGGGATCGCTCAACAACTTCTGGAAAGAAACGCTTTTGTTGCGCTTCCAGAAAATCCACCAGGCGTTGGTCGGCCGGAATTTTTCCGGCGAGTTGTCGATAAAAATTTTTATCGAGATCATACAGTTTTTGATACAGGTCCGGCTGTTCCGCCGTCATATGCAAATAGCCGTTTTTAATAGCGTCACTCACCTGCCCATCAATAAGGTTGGTGATATCAAGATATTTCGTTTCAATATCCGGATACTGGTGTCGCAGTGCCACATCAATGGCTTCAGCCGCGCGCGTGTGGCCGTAGCCAGGGCTGGAGGTAAGGAATAGACACTTCATAACATTTCCTTTTTAACGCATACATTTTCCATTGGGTTATGTTTCGCCCGCAGGAATTACCAATTCGGTCCGATCAGTGATGGCACTATCGCCGTGCCCCGTTAAATTCAGTTTACTATTTACGTCTGTTGATATTTTCGTACAAGGTCGGTCAAATCCCGCACCGGCACGTCCAGGTAATCAGGCCGATATTCCAGTTTTATAATTTCGCGCGCGCGATTATCAAGGCAGAACAATGCCAATGCTGCCTCTTCGCTAGCGCGTTTATTCCAGTGTTGCGATAATTCACTGGCCGCTAAAAAATACGCATCGTAAAAAACCTTGCTGGCCCGACTGGTGTAGTTGGTTACCAGACGGTGGATTTCATCCGCATTCGACAACACATCAGTCGTCTGCGCGGTACGAATCGCGTGGGCTGCGGCATCGTTAAATGAACACAACATATCAGCAACATCTTTTAATGGGCTTTGATGGAAAGTATTGGGGTGAGGATCGGGGTAAAGCATTTGTGCGGCACCATCTTCAAAATTCACAAACCAGGCATCACCTGCCACCACCAATACCTGCGCTAAATGTAAATTGCCATGGATGCGGATGCGCACTCCCCCGCGCGCCTCGGCGCCCAACCGGTTAATTAATTCGTTAATTTTTTCGGCACGGTTGACCAACCAATCGGCGCCTTGGCCGTTTTGGTTATGAACAGTTTGGTTGTGGATAGTTTGGTTGCGCATAATTTCCAACGCCTGCGCCATACGCCGCACAATCCCTTCGACCCATTCCGCTGTCTCGGTCGCGCTGGTTTCAAGGGCACCAAAGCGCGCATCGGAATTCGGTTGCGCCAGTAACAAATGCATTGCACCCAAACGCTGGCCTAATAAGTTGGCAAAACTTTCCAGTTCAACTATCGCCGGATATTGCGTATCCATCGACGAAGTTCCCGCTGACAGCCGGTCGCGCAATGCGCGCTGCAAGGTATTTTGTGTCCACTGCCATGCATCGCCCTGGTTGCTGATAAACCCCTGCAAGATCATCAGGGTGTAACTGTCGCCCTGCGCATCCACACGTTTCACTTCGCCAAATACGGGCGCAATATTCGAAAAGCCCCGCGCTTCGAGATAACTGCTCATTTCGACTTCCGGATGAATTCCTGCAATCAATTTGCGCAGCGGTTTAAGGCGCATTTTTTCGCCGATAATGACCGAGCCATTAATACTCAAGGTCGGCGCGAGGTTGATATCTTCATCCAGTGCGCTATCGAATTCAGCCAGGACCGGGCGCGCGCTAAAATGCAATTGCCCTTCACCAAAAGGCAGGACTGCATTTTCACGCAGGTAACTCATTACTTTGCGGCTAAAGTTGGGCAGGGTAAATGCATCTGTCAGCAGGCCGACGCGCCGCTTTTGCCGCAACCGCACCAGTGCCAGTTGTTGCGATGGAGTGCCCGCCAAATGGTCGGCGACAACACCCAGGGGCAAGAAATAAAGCTCGTCCCTGAATTCGCGTTTGACAATAACTTCGGTCAGTACCAACAGGTCAGAGGGATCCCCAAATGGAATTGCGTAGGAGAGTTGTGCTGACACTATAGGATGACCGGAAAACGCAACCCAGGCACACTTGGGTAAATAAGCGGGTAAGGATTCTTTTTCGATATGCGCCCGCACCGGCTCCACTTCAATTAATTCGAGCAAACTGAGTTTGATAATAATGGTGGTGAGTTCTGGCATAGGCTCAACGGGCGCCACATACCAACCCGGCATTTGCGCTTCATCCACCAGCAAAAACCAATAAAAACCATAGGGCGGCAGCGTCAATTGGTAATGGAGTTTGCTAATAAGCGGAAAGGATGTGCCACCAATAAGTTCAACCGGAATTTTTCCCGCATAGGCAGATAAATCCAGCTCCGCTGCTTGTGCTGCACGGCAGACGTTCGCCACGCACAAAATAATTTCACTAACCCCTTCAGGGCTGGTGTACTCACGCAAATACGCCAGTATGCGACGGTTGGCGGGCGTCAACATTTTTAAATTGCCGCGGCCAAATGCTTTTTGTTGTTTGCGGATCGCAAGGATGCGGCGCGTCCAATTTAATAGCGAGTGGGTATCGCGCGCTTGCGATTCAACATTCACCACCTGGAAACCATAGAGCGGGTCCATGATTGCCGGTGCAATAAGGCTGGCAGGGTCAGCGCGGGAAAAACCGCCGTTGCGGTCATCGGACCACTGCATAGGTGTACGCACACCGTGACGGTCGCCGAGAAAAATATTATCGCCCATTCCAATCTCATCGCCGTAATACAAAGTGGGTGTACCCGGCATGGAGAGCAGCAAACTGTTTAACAATTCAATCCGGCGACGGTCGCGCTCCACCAGTGGCGCCAACCGACGGCGGATGCCCAGGTTAATCCGCGCACGCTGGTCAGCGGCATAGTGGTTCCATAAATAATCGCGCTCCTGGTCGGTCACCATTTCCAGAGTCAGTTCGTCGTGGTTGCGCAAAAAAATTGCCCATTGGCAATTGGCGGGAATCTCGGGCATTTGCCGCAAAATATCGATAATGGGAAAGCGGTCTTCCTGGGCGATCGCCATATACATGCGCGGCATCAACGGGAAGTGAAATGCCATATGGCATTCATCGCCATTGCCAAAATATTGCTGGATATCCTCTGGCCACAGGTTGGCTTCAGCCAACAGCAAACGGTCGGGATAATGTGCATCAAGTTCGGCGCGGATTTTTTTCAGTACTTCATGGGTTTCCGGCAAGTTTTCATTGCTGGTTCCCTCGCGCTCAACAAGATAGGGAATAGCGTCCAAACGCAAACCATCCACACCAATATCAAACCAGAAGCGCATGATGCTGAGCACTTCTTTTAATACATCGGGATTATCAAAATTCAGGTCTGGTTGATTGCTGTAAAAGCGATGCCAAAAATATTGGCCGGCAATCGGGTCCCAGGTCCAATTGGAACTTTCTGTATCAGAAAAAATAATCCGTGTGCCTTCGTATTTCTGATTGGTGTCGGACCACACATAAAAATTCCTGGCCTTCGAACCTTTTTTTGCACGGCGTGCTTTCTGGAACCAGGCGTGCTGGTCGGAGGTGTGGTTAATGACCAATTCGGTGATTACCCGTACCCCGCGCTTGTGCGCTTCGCTAATAAAGCGGCGCACTTCAGCCAGGGTGCCATAAGCGGGATGCACGCTGCGATATTCTGCAATGTCATAGCCGTCGTCGCGCATTGGCGATGGATAAAAAGGCAATAACCAGATGGCATTGACACCCAGATCAACAATGTAATCCAGTTTCTCAATCAATCCGCCAAAATCCCCTACCCCATCGTTATTTGAATCAAAAAATGACTTCACGTGTGCCTGGTAAATCACCGCATCCTTATACCAGGTGACGTCATGAAGAAACGTATTCTGCTGTTGTTTTTCAGCCATAGACAGGACTTCCATAGATGGAGGAATGACGGAAAAAAGGGAATCATCAAAGCGCAGGCGCCCGCGTTGCCTTTCGTCAGACCGGGTGACGCACAGATATAGCCGAGCCTCAAACCGGGCGACTGTGCGCCATATAACATAAGTAAAAAAATGGCCGTTGTTATTCGATCCGTCTATTTATGTCTTTACGCATGGCATCTAAATAAAAATCTTCCGCGCATCTGGATAAAAACATTAGCCGGCGTTTTTTTATCACTTACGTTGGATACCACACCGAAGCCGGAGGGTGAATCCAGCAGGATAAGTCACGGCAGCTAATCCGAATTGAAAAAATTATTGCCTGTATTACTGCCTGAAGAGAAGGATTAATCCAACAAGAGGTATTCAATAATGAACGTCAAGAAAATGTTATCTACCAGCGCACTCGTCTGTTTTTTCGGTGCAACATCCAGCCTGGCTTTTGCTGTGGATAAAATTGACGCTGATGATTTTGTCGATGAAGCATCAGCCAAAGGCATTGCGGAAGTTGAAAGCGCGAAACTTGCGCTGGAAAAATCTACTTCTACTGATGTGAAATCATTTGCACAAAAAATGATTACCGACCACACCTCTGCCAATATGCAACTTGCAGGAATTGCAAGCCGCAAAAAATTGGAAGTATCTGACGAAGCAGAGCTAGCTACCAAAGCAAAAAAATTCGTCCTGGAGCAACGCGATGGTGAATCCTTCGATGAGGCTTATGCAAACAACCAGGTCAAAGCGCATGAAGAGACCATCGAATTATTCAAAGAACTGGCAGCCGCTCACGACGAGGAATAATGCCAAAACAAATGCATGCAGCGCAGTGACCACTGCCTGCATGCGGGTGGCATCACGGTAGCCTGCAAGAAACAAATGAACACATTAAATAGACAACGGTAATCAGGTGAGGAAATTTTATGACCGCCGGAAGTAAAGAGTGGCCGAACACTCCCGAACAAAAAAACGTCCTCGAACAAAAAGACACTGCCGACCAAATAGACACTGCCGAACAGCTACGTACTGCCGAACAAGGCAGCATTCCTGAGCAAAAACACACCCAGGCGAACGAATGGAAAGGATCCAGGACCCCTGATGCGAAAAAAGCAACTGCGCGCAAGGATTCCCACGCAGCGCTGGAACAGCAACCCTTGGCGACATTGCGCGCAAAGGCGCGTAAAAAACATATTAGCGGACGTTCATCAATGGACAAAATGGAACTGATCCAGGCATTGCGACGATCTTGACGTTTGTTATCCGTTGCGATGGAGATGAGAAAAGCAAAACAGCAGTAAGAAAATATCCAGACAGTTGCAACCGTGAAGGGTCATTGCCATGAATTATGATTGGGCAGCGCACATTCCCGAATTTAAATTTTTAGCCATTGCGCTAACAACTTTCATAGTGCTCAGGCTCCTTGCGCCGGGAGTTACTTATCTACTAACTCGCCTGGTGACCCCTTTTTCATTTGGCAGGGATTTACTGGAACGGGTTAAACCTCCGCTTCATTTTTTGATTCCTCTCGTTGGCCTGCAGATCCTGTGGCGCTCAGCGCCGGAAGGTTTGGCGTTCTCGGGAATTATTGCCCACCTTATAAGCCTCGCAATTATCGCCAACGTTATCTGGTTTGGATTGCGCGCGGTGGACGCCGGTCGCCAGGTTATTTTCAAACGCCACCCGATCCAGGTCAGCGATAACCGCACTGCCCGCCGAATCCATACACAAACCCAGGTGTTGGTTCATATCCTGTCATTTTTTGTGATTTTATTCGGCATCGCGGCAATGCTGATGACATTTCCAGGCGCAAAACAAATCGGCGCAAGTTTATTGGCCTCGGCCGGCCTGGCCGGCTTAGCGGTAGGTTTTGCAGCCAAACCAGTATTGGGCAACCTGATCGCCGGTTTGCAAATCGCACTCACCCAACCACTCAGCCTTGATGATGTTGTGATTGTTGAAAATGAGTGGGGCCGCATTGAAGAAATTACCGCTACCTATGTTGTTATCAAAATTTGGGATGAGCGCCGCCTCATAGTCCCATTGCAATATTTTATTGAAAACCCATTCCAGAATTGGACCAGGGAATCGACCCAATTGTTAGGCACACTGACCTTATGGGTTGATTACGCACTTCCGCTTGAGCCTTTGCGCAAGGAATTGGACACATTGTGCAAACAAGTCCCTGAATGGTGGGATGGCCGCGTAGCCAATATTCAAGTCACCGAAACCAGCGATAGGGCTATTCAATTAAGGGTTCTCGTCAGTTCCAGCAACGCTGGTAATAATTGGGATTTGCGCTGCTTCCTACGCGAAAAGCTGGTGCAATTTATTGCCGCTAATTACCCCGAGTATTTACCGCAATTGCGCACCAATCTGGAGGAGGAATTAGTTTCATCCAAGGCTACGCAGTCATTAAAAACAGGAGAACCCTCCGCTGAGCTGGCAGAGGAACCAACCCCTGCAATTGATAGCAATTCGAAAGATAGCACTGGGACAGACAGCCTGGAAAAAGAAAATCCGGAAAAAGGCAGCCCGGCGAAAAGTAGCCCAAAGAGAGGCCCAAAAAAAGATGCGTGATATCCCCTTCGGCTGGCACGGGCGAGTGATAGTAAAAAACAGACAACAGAGCCATTTAATTTAATTTAATTTTGCAAAAACCAAACCGGAGTAATGTATGTTAAAAGCAGTTGGTTCGGCCATTGCCACTTTTCCCGATCTCTCCCAGGTATCGAAAAAACGAATGGTCAACGCACGGCAACCGAATACCGTTGAACACCTGAAAAAAAACCGGATTTTATTTGTTACGCCGGAATACACCGGCTTGGTAAAAGTAGGCGGACTCGGCGATGTGTCGGCCGCACTACCTAGTGCGTTGCTTGAACAACATGATGTCCGTATTTTAATTCCCGGTTATCGCCAGGTGATCAATAGCGGCCACCCGATAACAATCATTGACCATATGGACGCTTATGCAGACTTACCGGCGTGCAAAATTGGACGCATGCAAATTGGCAAGGGGCCGATCATTTATGTAGTCGTCTGTCCGGAATTATATGAGCGCGAGGGCACACCTTATTGCGATGCAAATGGACAGGATTGGAACGATAATCCGATTCGTTTTGCACGTTTAAGTTTGGCTGCGGCCGAAATGGCCAAGGGGCGCAGCGCGCTAAAATGGTCCCCTCATCTGGTCCACGCCAATGATTGGCCAACCGCGTTGACACCTGCGTATATGGCATGGCGCGGCCAGGCCACCCCCAGTGTTTTTACCATCCATAACCTGGCCCACCAGGGGCTTTGTGATCCACAGCTGGGAAGCAGGCTCGGCTTGCCAGCCAATGCTTTTACCATCGACAGCATGGAGTTCTACGGCAAGCTTTCCTTCCTGAAAGCGGGCATCGTATATGCGAGCCACATCACTACCGTGAGCGAAACTTATGCGCGTGAAATCACCACACCCGAGTTGGGCTGTGGACTGGAAGGTCTATTAAAAAGTAAATATGAACAGGGGCTATTAAGCGGCATCGTCAACGGGATTGACGAAAGCTGGGAACCCACTTCCGATCCACATTTGGTGAAAGGTTTTAGTGCGCAACAGTGGGATCGCAAAAAAATGAATACCCACCATGTTGAGCAGGTTTTTAACTTGCCCCATAGCCCACATCCATTATTTGCCGTGGTATCCCGGCTCGCGCACCAGAAGGGTGTGGACCTCACCATCAACGTGGCCGACTCGATTGTCAACGCGGGCGGCCGCCTGGTAGTAATGGGCTGCGGAGAAACGGAATTGGAAGCGCGCATGATGCAACTGGCAAAACGCTATCCACGGCAGGTCGGGGTCGATATTGGTTTCGATGAAACCACCGCCCGACGTATCTTTGCCGGGAGCGATTTTTTATTGATGCCCTCGCGCTTTGAACCCTGTGGCCTTAGCCAGCTTTATGCACAACGGTGCGGCTCTTTACCCATCGCACGCCATACCGGTGGACTGGCCGATACTATCGAAGACGGCCTGAACGGTTTTTTATTCCGCGAGCCAAATGTCGAAAGTTACCGCGGTGCCGTTGACCGCGCACTGCAAGTATTCAAGCGCCCGCAACTCTTGTCGGCGATGCGCTGCCGGGCGATGGCGGCGCCACTTTACTGGAGCCAATCGATAAAACCTTATGCCGATCTTTATCGGCGTCTCCTGGTTGTGTTTGAACGTCAATGGAAAGCAATCTCAACGGTGCGCCAACCTGCACAACGAGAACAGCTATGTCCAACATAGTCTGCAAACAAAATACGTCCAGCGGATACGCCCCTACTACCCCACTCTATTCCCACGGTGCCTTTCCACAGGAGGATGGCACCAGTCGCTTTTCCTTGTGGGCACCCGATGCCGATAAAGTGGAAGTGAGCCTCGGCGACGGACGCCAGTATGAATTGCAGCAGTCGGGCAATGGCTGGCATAGCCTGGTGGTTGAATGCCCTGCTGGCACTTCGTATCGCTACATCATTAATGGCAAACTGCGGGTCCCCGACCCCGCCGCGCGCCTGCAACACGGTGATGCCCATGGGTTAAGTTGCCTGGTCAACCACGTCTATCCATGGCAAACCGAAGCCTGGAACGGCTTGCCCTGGCACCACGCAATCTTGTATGAGGTGCATGTCGGGCTGGTCGGCGGGTTCAGCAAAGTTGAAAAATTGCTGCCGTCCCTTGCGCGCCTGGGCATCACCGCGATTGAACTTATGCCCATCAATGAATTCCCCGGCACCCGCAATTGGGGTTATGACAGTATCCTGCCCTTTGCACCCGAGTCCTCTTACGGCACACCCGACGAATTAAAAAGCCTCATCGACAGTGCCCATCGCCTGGGGCTGATGGTGATCCTCGACGTGGTCTACAGCCATTTTGGTCCCGATGGTAACAATCTGGATAAATATGCCAGCAGCTTCTTCCGCCGTGACCTGCATTCTCCGTGGGGCTCCGCCATTGATTTCCGCCAACGCGAGGTGCGCGACTTTTTTTGCGAAAACGCGTTGATGTGGATTCTTGATTACCGGGTCGATGGCCTGCGCCTGGATGCAGCCCATACCATCCGGGAAAGCGATTTCCTGGTGGAGCTGGCTCGGCGGGTACGCGGCGCTATTGCGCCGGAGCGCCATGTGCATTTGATCCTTGAAAACGAAAACAACAACGCCAGCTTGTTACAACAGGGGTTCAATGCCCAATGGAACGATGATGGCCACCACGTGTTGCATTATTTGCTCACCAACGAATCCGATGGCCAATACGCCAGTTTTGCCACCTCATCCACGGCCAAACTGGCGCGCTGCCTGAGCGAAGGGTTTATTTGCCAGGGCGAACCAAATCACAGTGAACCAACCCCGGATAGCCAACCGCGCGGACAACCCAGCGCTCATTTGCCGCCAACTGCCTTTGTATTGTTTTTACAAAATCATCAGCAGGTCGGCAATCGCGCCCTGGGTGAGCGGTTGACCCAACTCGCCGACCCCGATGCACTCAAAGCGGCGGTCGTGCTGGTACTGCTATGCCCGATGGTTCCATTATTGTTTATGGGAGAAGAGTGGGGCACCAAATGTCCTTTTTTGTATTTCACTGACCATGAAGACAAGTTAGCCAAAACGATACGCGACCGGCGCCGTACCGAATTTGCAGTGGACGCGAACTCCCCTTCCCTGCGCCAGCAAATTCCCGACCCCAATGCAATCAGTACATTCCTTGCCTCACGAGTTGAGTTATTAGCTGAGGTGGAGGATCGGGAAACGGAGGGTTTGAATCATGAGCAATCCGGCCATGAGCAGTCCGAGCGCGAGCGCTGGTGGGATTTTTACCAACAACTACTGGCATTGCGTCGGCGCGAAATCATCCCCCACCTTCCCGGCACCCGTTCCACCAGGGTCACTATTATTGCGCGACGGTCGCTGTGCGCAGAGTGGACACTGGGGAACGGCACCCTGCTGGCTATTTGGCTGAACCTCTCAGCCAACCCGGTAATAGCATCGCCCCCCTGGGAAGACCACCCTGTGCTGTTCAACCATGCCATCCCGGAAAGTGATTATCAGCAGGGTATCCTCCCGCCTTACCGGGCGTTGGCAACCCTTCGCAAGGAGCGGGACTAGTTACCAGGGACCGCTCCAACCTAGTTACCAGAGACCGCTCCAACCTGTGTGGGTTACCCAACAGACAACCACGCCCTCCATTTGAGAAAAAGCAATTGTGATCCACACCAACCATTAGCACCCCACCGTCTTTTTACCGAAAAGCCGGACCAGAGGAGAACTTGATAATGACCCCCCTTGAACGCCGTATCCGTGAATTAGCCTACCAAATCTGGGAATCCGAGGGTCGCCCCTCAGGAGAGGAATATCGCCA
>JAJQJO010000087.1 GCA_021323495.1 Cellvibrio sp.
CATCATCTCGCTATTGCCACCGCCGCCGCAGGAACCGTTCGCGTACAAACCGGTGTTGTAAGTCATGTCCTCTGCCTGACGGGTCTCGCCATTTACCTGGATATAATCGACCTGGACATCGCGTGTTCCCGAGTCATTGTCATACTGGATGTTGATATCACCCGCTGCCGTGCCGGTATAGACATAATTTTGATAGCTGGTTGTCAGCGTCCAGCTACCCACATTCACCCCGCCAACTTTCAAATAAATATGCTCTGAGCCGGTAACACCGCGAGCGCGCACGGTAATACCGCCGGAGCCAGCGCTGGTGCCGGCGCTGCTAACGGTTGCGGAGCTATTTGCAACACTACTGCTACCGCCGTTGATAGGGCCCTCGCTCACGGTGAAGTCAGAACTACCGCTGCTTTGGTAACCTTCGGTTGCCAATATCTGGTAGTCATGATTTCCCAAAGGCAAACCTTTACTCGCCCAGAAATTGGCGTGGTTGGCAAACGTAATGGTGCCGGAAATATTCCCGAATCCTTTTTTAGGATTTCTCACACTGAAGTATTGATAAAACGTCTGGGTTCCATCAATGGAAGGTTGTTGGGTGCGCAGGCAACGGCGCACGTTATAGGTGGCGCCATCACTTTGGAAACTGCCATAGTCGGTACCACCGGAACAGCTGGCCGGGTTGTAAGAACCGTAACTTTCAATCACGTAGTATTCAATCAACGGACTTCTGGTCCAGCCGTACAGGGCAACATAAGTATTCTGGCTGTTGCTGCCGCCGTAGTAGCCGGTATAACTGACCGTCCGTGAACTACTGCCAGGCTTCCATCCCTTACCGCCCACCCAATTATTAGTGCTGTTATTCCATTGCGATGAATAGCGGCCACCGCCGTATAAGGTCATGGTTGCACTACCGGAATCCTTCCAGAACGAGTAGAAAAATCCGTTGTTGGTACCCGTGTCGTTGTTGCTAAGAGTCTGTGCATTAATTCCAGTGGCGCACAGCACTGTGAGGCCGATAGCCGCGAGGCTTTTCCCGGTCATGCTCTTGAAATTTGCGAGTTTCATTGGAGCTTACCTCCTGAACAATGGACCGACATAAATTGCACAATATTAAATTTCATTATTAATCTCCGAGTGGACCTTTAACCGATTGCGTCAATGGAAAAAGGCATGTGGAAGTATTCCTGCTCGTTGCGAACAGGCGCTCGTTTGCGGCCAAACTACTGTGACGGCGGATAAAACCGCTTGGCGACTCGATATTTGGCGATACACCTCCGCCAAAATTATTGTAAATATTATATGTTAATATGGATATTAAAATTCCCGACAAAAAATCCATATAGCAAACTGGTTCTTGAAATCGGCATTGGGTGATTGTCTTTTTGGCACAACCCGGTTATGACCGGTCAAGCGTGCCTACTGATAATTTTCTATACGAAAAAAATTTTATATTTAAACAAAACCTTCAGCTTAAATATCTACACATTAAAAACCTTTAAAACGTGTTTCGATGACATTGAAGCATCATAAAAACAATCTATAAAATAATTACAATTAAATATCATTAAGAAAAGAAAAACTAAATACAATTAATTTTTTATTGAAAAATATTTCCTTGGGTTTTTATGTCAAAACTCAACTTTGGAAAACCAAAAAATAGCTTTTAACGCCGCAAATAAGCACATTAATTGATGCGTCATCGCTGCATTAGTAGAAAACTAGAGAACAAGTAAACAAGAAAAAATAGTAATTGCAATTTAAGTTTATTAAAAAGTAAATTTAACAATATTTGTATATGGATAATAAAGTTAAGGAAAATAGTTGATCGATATAAAAATAAATACACATTTACACGGTGTTTTTTATAAAACTGTAAAAACTTGCATCATTGCTGTAGTTTTTTATATTTGATATCCAATCGAAGATGGAAAACGGATCGCCTCATTCAAAAAATCCTTAAGAAAACCGGCACAGATTCGAGCGGGCAACTCCCGTACGAAAAGCCAATCCAGGAGAATTTCACCCTCCGACACTTCCTTTCTCTTTTAAATTTTAATCCAACTTGCGCTTTATTTGTCTTATAGTAATATTGACAACCAGGTTCGCAACAGGGGCGATTTTGAATGGTGTATTTGGCTTATAACTGCCGCTTGATATTTTTTTAATAATTTTCACCAGATGATTCGATAAAAGCGCAGCAGGATGTACCTGGTGCTGCGCCGTCACTCAAATAATAACCGGAACTTACTATGAGCCAATCCGAGCAACACGCGCACACTGCTTCAGCAAAAAAACGGCACGCAAAAAACAGCTTTTCATTCCTCGGCTTGTGTCTTTATGCCGCATCCGTTGTCACCCTGGCTGCCGATGCACCGGCGCCACCTCGTTACCAGGATCCATCGGTCAGCTTCGATGAACGCGCCAGGGATCTGGTTGCGCACATGACACTGGAGGAGAAAATTCCGCAACTCATCAATGATGCGCCCGCTATCCCCCGGCTCGGCGTACGCGAATACAATTGGTGGAATGAGGGCCTACATGGCGTGGCAGCGCTGGGTGAGGCTACGGTTTTTCCCCAGGCAATCGGCATGGCCGCCGCGTGGGATGAATCATTGATGTTTACTGCGGCGGATATCATCAGCACCGAATTTCGTGCGAAGCATTACGCCAACCAATATCGATTTGGTGGCTCCGACTGGTTTGGCGGTCTGACGGTCTGGTCGCCCAACATTAATATATTTCGAGATCCACGCTGGGGGCGCGGCCAGGAAACTTACGGGGAAGATCCCCATCTCACGGCGCGCCTTGGTGTTGCCTTCGTAAAAGGCTTACAGGGAAATGACCCACGCTATCTAAAAACCGTTGCGACGCCAAAACATTACGCCGTCCACAGCGGGCCGGAGGCAAGTCGTCATCGCGACGATATCCACCCTGCCCCCAAAGATCTGGAAGAAACTTATTTACCTGCTTTTCGCGCCACAGTGGTCGAAGCGGATGCACAGTCTTTTATGTGCGCGTACAACGCTGTTGATGGTATCCCCGCCTGTGCCAGCAAATTCCTGATGCAGGATAAATTGCGCAAAGAGTGGGGCTTTAAAGGATTCGTGGTGTCCGATTGCGGCGCGGTATATGACATTTACCATAAAAATAACCACGGCTATTCCGCCAGCCCCGAGCAAGGCATCAAGGCCGCCTTTGAAGGCGGGATGGATCTGATCTGTGGTGATGCCAAAGAGGCGGACAATATCCATCGTGCACTCAAAAAAGGTCTTATCACTGAAGCACAAATCGACCAATCATTGGTGCGCTTATTCACCGCAAGAATGCGCCTCGGCCAATTTGATCCACGCACAATGGTATTTCCCGAGATAACACCCAACCAAAATGATACGGACGCGCATCGCCAGATTGCGCGGACCATGGCCGAAAAATCGTTGGTATTGTTAAAAAATAAAAATGGGTTTTTACCGTTTAACTCTGCGGTACGAACCATCGCGGTGGTAGGGCCGAATGCCGACAGCCTGGAAGCACTGGTCGGAAATTACAACGGTACACCCTCACAGCCGGTGACTGCATTAACAGGAATGCGTGCGCGTTTTGGTGCGGCAAACATTCGTTATGCACCTGGTACCAATTTACTCGATCCAGTGCAGTCGCCGGTACCGGACGCGGTGCTTTGTACCGATGCCAAATGTCGCAAACCGGGTTTGAATGCCGAATATTTCGCTGACAAAAATATTGACAGCAAACCAGTAACAAAAAGGGTGGATCCAAATGCAAGCATCAGCTGGCAACATAAAGTCGCCAGCGGTGCGGTGCGCTGGAGCGGCTATTTGAAAGCGCCGGAAACAGGTACTTATACCCTGCGTTATGTGGCGGACGGCGGCTACCGAATCTGGATTAATGACCAACTCATCATTGATGCCTGGAATGTGGACTGGCGCCCGGTTATTGCCAGCGGTGCGATAGATTTGGTTGCAGGCCGCATTTATCGCGTGAAAATCCAGGCATTCCAACGCGGAGAACAAGGCAATGAACGATTAGTGTGGAGCCTGCCATCAAATCCCGGCGCAGCGGCGGCATTGGCGGCAGCTAAAGAGTCTGACGCTGTGGTGTTTGTCGGTGGATTAACCGCGCAAGTCGAAGGCGAGGAAATGCCTGTTCCCCTACCGGGTTTTAGCGGCGGTGATCGCACCGATCTATCCTTACCCCGCGTACAGCGAGAATTGCTTAAACGCCTCTACGAAATGGGCAAACCGGTAGTCGTTGTTTTGATGAATGGCAGTGCGCTTGCAGTCAACGACGACGACGCTGCAGCCACAGCGATAGTAGAAGCCTGGTATCCCGGCGGCCAGGGAGGTGAAGCTATTGCATCAATGCTGGCGGGCGATTTCAGTCCGGCAGGACGATTGCCAGTGACCTTCTATAAATCCCTTGAGCAGCTACCGGATTTTAATGATTACTCGATGGCGAACAGGACCTATCGATACCACAAGGGTGACGTGCTCTACCCGTTTGGCTATGGCCTTTCCTACAGCCAGTTTGATTACGACGAAATGAAAGTCTCGCCAGCACAGTGGCGCGCGGGTACCGTCACCGTTTCCGTGAATGTCACCAACATTGGCAAGATGGATGCTGATGAAGTGGTGCAATTGTATGCCGCCCGCAAAGACATCCAGAATTCCCCCGTCCGGACACTGGTGGGATTCAAGCGGATTAATATTCCCAAAGGCAAGACCCAAACAATCAGGTTCACGTTAGATGAGCGCAGCCTGAGCACCGTAGATGCTACCGGCCAGCGCGCTGTTGTGCCCGGAACTGTCACTTTATGGGTTGGTGGTGGCCAGCCTGCACAACGAGCCGGATTACTCCCTGCAACGGGTAACGAGGCCAATCTGCTCATCAAAAAAAGCAAAGTCCTTTAAGCTGCACCTACCCCGGCGTCACGGCGGTGAGGCCGGGGTAGATCAAAAAAAATAGCGATTCAATTACTACCTGCGATAAAAAATTCCAGCGATAAATTTTTAACAGCACTCGCTTTTTTTCACCGAAAATTTTTATAAAAAAATATTCGTATTTACATTGTCAGCATAATTTCATGTATTTGCCCGCTTGCAGCTCTGTACCATCCCGCCTGCGCAAGGGCCGCAGCTTTTTTATTAAAAAATTATTGCCACATTTTAAAGGGCACACATAAATGTGCGGGCGGCGATAATCCGGGGCACCAGAAAAATTATCCAACTCCCGAATCTGAAAAACGTTAACCAATTTTTAAAATTTCTCGATCAAAAATGAATGTAATCGAATTCATTCTGATACTACTAACATACTAGTTCATCGCTTTGTAATATTTATTTTCCTATTTGGTTGTATCCCACCCGGAAATATTGTATGTTTTTATTATGGTAATATTGACCACAAGTCAGAAGAGGGACAATTTCCGCTGTATTTATTCGATTTTCTGAATTCCATAAATGATGGGAGCTAAAAATAAAATGCGTTGTAATCACCAGGGTCAGTTTCTTCGTTAACCTAATGCGTAATTATTATCTGGAAACAAAATGCGAAGCATATCGGTCTATGATTTTATAAAAATAAAAATTGCATCCATGGAATATGCCCCAGGTAGTAATTTTTCTGAAATGGAATTAGCCAAAGAATTGGACGCCCCCAGGGCCAAAATAAGGGAAGCGTTCAATTTATTAGAACAAGATAAGTTAGTCCAGATTATTCCCCAAAGACGCACCACCATATGCAAACTTGATTTGGGGGATATCCTGGATTCAATATTCATTGTCAGGTCAATATTAATTGCGGTAGTGAAAGATGTACTCTCACAACCTGGCGAGACAGAATTAGCAGTAATACCGTTAAGGGAAAATTTATCAGCCATAGAAAATGGTACTACTTTTTCAGATGTTGATTTCTTCAAAGTTAACCATCAATTTTACCTTGGCTTATCTGAATTGAGTGGTTTTCAACGATTAAACAAAATTGTTTTTAAAGAAAAATTAAATATTGACAGAGCACTCAGGCTATCTCTGGCAAAGCAGAAAGATTATTTACCGATCGCCAGGCTTTACGGAAAAGTGTTAGATGGCCTGTTATCAGGCGACGCTGGCAAACCTATCAATGCGCTGTGCGAATTAGCTAACACCCTTGAGCAATGTGCAAACCTGGCGATGAAAAATAATCCCCATCTTTTCAAATAGAGTATTAACGAATAATTAAAATTATAAATAAAATATTTAGCAAGCAAACACCAGGCATAAACATTAAAAATGGCCATACTATAATTAAAATTTTTTGGTAGGCGTTTGTTTTATCAAGCAGGAAGGATAAAAACCGGCATGCATCTGCAGTGTCCGGTAAACCAGTTGTCAATATTTCAAATCCAATAATCAGGGCAATAACTCTTTGGGTTTAGCCAGCAAAATATAAGATAATATTCTTAAGTGATATTACTACTACTTTTCTGGTTGGCGGATTGAAATATATGTCGATTTAATAACAACAGCAACCCCTATCTGGATTCGGTAAAAAAAACCTGCTCGCAACGGGCAGGATTAATCTTCAATCGGTCTTTACTCCTCTATAAGCGGCATTGGTTAAAAAGGCCAAAACCTGGAATCTAATAATGAAATTATCCATTAATAAAAAAAGCGTTCTTTCTTCGTTCATTTGCGCTGCGGCCTTGTGCGTAGCCGGAGCTAACGCGCAAACCCTGACCAGCAACTCAACCGGTACCAATAACGGATTTTATTATTCGTTCTGGAAAGATTCCGGCAACGCTTCCATGACATTGCATTCTGGCGGCCGCTATGCTTCCCAATGGAACAGCGGTACCAATAACTGGGTGGGCGGTAAGGGTTGGAATCCCGGCAGCAGTTCAAAAGTCGTTAGCTACTCAGGTTATTACGGCGTGAGCAACAGCCAGAACTCTTATCTTGCACTGTACGGCTGGACCAGAAGTCCGCTGATCGAATACTACGTGATTGAAAGTTACGGTTCATATAACCCGGCCAGCTGTTCCGGTGGTACTGACTATGGCAGCTTCCAAAGTGATGGCGCCACCTATAACGTGCGCCGTTGCCTGCGCACCCAACAGCCGTCAATCGATGGAACCCAGACGTTTTATCAATACTTCAGCGTGAGAAATCCTAAAAAAGGATTCGGGAATATTTCCGGAACCATTACCTTTGCCAACCACGCCAATTTCTGGGCGAGTAAAGGTCTGAACCTCGGCAACCACAATTACATGGTACTGGCGACAGAAGGTTATCAAAGTAACGGTAGTTCCGATCTCACGGTGAGCGAAGGCAGTAATAATGGCGGTGGTGGCGGTAGCTCAAGCTCATCCCCTTCTACTGGCGGGGGCAAAACGATTGTTGTACGCGCGCGCGGCACAGCAGGTGGTGAAAGCATTACCCTCAAGGTGAATAACACAGCGGTGCAAACCTGGACGCTGTCCACCAGCATGAACAATTACACTGCAACAACCAATTTGTCGGGCGGTAGCGTGGTGGAATACACCAACGATTCCGGCAACCGCGACGTGCAAGTGGATTACATTAGCGTGAATGGTTCCGTGCGCCAATCTGAAAACCAAACCTACAACACCGGTGTTTATCAAAACGGTGCCTGTGGTGGCGGTAGCGGTAGAAGCGAATGGCTGCACTGCAATGGCGCGATTGGGTACGGCAATCTGTAAGTGATTTAATTAACAAGCGGTTTTAATCAACATCAATGTTGGTTCGTACTAAAAAATGGCAGGCCAGGATGCCTGCCCTTTTCTTCAATCAATGCCTTGACGAAATTTCATAGAAATCCTTTGAGTGCATTCATCCATGAAACTATCAATTTTCAATATCCATGACGTAGCGCTTTTTATTACCATAACGCTATGCTTATTACTCGCGATGTTTCAATTATCCTACCCTCACAAAAACAGGATAACGCAATATTTTCTGGTTATTTTTTTGCTTGATATTGCTATGGGTGTGGGGTCCGTTTTGCTGTTTTGGCAACCTGCAATAAAAATACATCCCATAATCGACAATTACATTATTCCCTATTTTTTATTCGGCTCAATTTTATTAAAAGGTCCCTTACTCTACGGTTATGTTTATTCAATAACCACACCCGATTACCGCCTCAAGCCGGTCGATTTTATTCATTTGATTCCAGCACTTGTTTATTTTTTATTGCTTGCGGTCGCCGACCGGAGCACCGGCCCTGTCTACGTGCAGTTATTGGAGGGCGATAAATTTACCAGGGTGCTATCCCGGCATGAATGGCATACCGTCAAAATAATTCCGTTGGTTTATGCGGTCATGGCTGTGCATAAATTGCATCTCCATAACACATTTTATAAAAATCAATATCCAGGCTCCGCAACCTACGGACCAGCGTGGGTAGATATTTTAGCTTGGGGGGCCATGCTCAATTGGGGATGGTCCCTGGGTGTCCACCTGCTTGGCGTATACCTCGGTGCCGGGTTTGCCGATAGCTTGGGTATTCTGGACAACTACATTACTTCCGGGCTTATAGGTACATTATTCATCTATAGTTTGGTGTATACCAATAAACAGTTATCAGCCAATATTGATTCGCATGGCCTATCCTACCAAAAAAATAGCGAGAGCCTGATCGTTGAAAAGATCATCCATTGCATGGAAACAGAGAAATTATTCCTCAACCCTCGCCTGAATATCGAACGGATGGCAGAGCATATGAAAATTCCTTACCGGGAGGTTTCAGCGCTGATAAACAAGCACTTTCATGCAAATTTTAACGAGTACATCAATCTCTACCGGATCAACGAAGCAAAAAAATTATTATCGGATTCACAATTGCTCAACGTACCCATAAATGAAATTTATGTTAAAGCAGGCTTTAACAGCAAGTCTGCCTTTCACCGCTTTTTTAATCGACTGGTTGGTGTCTCGCCGAGTGAGTTCCGCAAGCTGTCAGTCGCCTCAACCAAAACAGACAGCACCGCTACAGTTTAACCAATGCAATTAACTCCAACAGGCAATCGTTAAACTGCGGGTGCTACCGCCGTTAGTTAATCCTGCATGCGGGTGCAACAAAGCTGCCGTCGTGGTTACCTTGTACTCCGAAAGTCACTGATTGGCCGGAAGCGATAGTCCCATTCCAATTTACGTTACCTGCGGTAATTAAATTGCCTGATCCACCAAACGTAGCATTCCAGCCACCGGTGCGCTGCGGATTTTCGCCGAATGTCAAAGTCACATTCCAGCCGTTCACAGGTGCAGGTCCACTATTGTGAACCCTTACATCCAATTGATATCCGCTTCCCCAATTGTTGACGATTGCTGCGGTGCAATTCAGGCCGCCCGAATTTATCGAGCTTGCGCTGGATGATGTAGCCGAGCGAATGCTGGATACCCGGGCGCTCGAGTTCGCTGAGCTTCTACTGGAAGATTGTGGACTTACAGAGCTTTGACTGGAAGCACCGACAATCCCGAATGGTGGTGGCTGGTTGGCACAGGTGCTACGCGAGATGCAACTGCGATTATTTTCATAACCCCAGCCCATCGTTGTATTTACACAAAGTGGATAAAGTGAGCCGTACCAATTACATTGCCCGCCGCCAGTACTGGAATTACTCGAAGCAATTGATGAGCTTGAGCTAGTGTTCGCGCTGGAAATCCCGCTGCTACTTGACCTGCTGGAGGGAATTAAACTGCTCGCATTACTGCTACGCGAACTACTATTACCCGAACTGCTACTCATAGCACTGTCCACCGGAACGGTACCTGAAAAGCCTGTGGCATTTTCGGTCGTTAGCGCGAGAATCAAAGTCCCATTTTGTATCACCACATTAGCCGGATCAAAGTCCACGTAATTTCCATCAAAAGTCCAATCGGCCTTGCCCCAACGATTGCTATCAAAGCTATTAAAATCATCGCGCCAGGAAAGGGTGAAACTTCTGGTCGCGGGATTCCAGGCGTAATACTCCATGTAATTTACAAATTGATAAACCGGCAGTATTGCCGGATTAAAAGCACCTACCCAGGGCTCTGATGTAGATGCCCAGATATTGAAGCGCATACTCTGGGGATTGATAAGGCTGGTGACAAAATTCCCTCCATTAATTCTCCTGATCTCCTGGCCATCGAGAAACCAGGCGACGTAATCCGGCGTCCACTCCAGTACGTAAGTATGGTAACCATCAGCAAGGGATTGTGCAGCGGTATGCAAACCTTCCGTTGATTGGCGTGGAGCTCCCACAATGATATTGCTTTGTATCTGGTATGCCTCATTCTTGCCCAGCACTTCAATATCAATCTCCTCCCACACAGTACCGGCCACCTCGGAACCGTTTTTGTAAGTAAAAAAAGTGGAGAGAATTCCGCTGCCTTCCGCCATACGCATTCGCATAACATAGCGACCATATTTGGTAGCGTCTGCGCTGTAGATTTCAGCGCCTTTATACGGTTTTGCAAACGCAAAACCTGAACTGAAAATCATCATCCACAGCGCGCTCAGCAAGAGGTAGATAGATCGATTGTTAAACATGATGTACTCCTTATGTTTATTGTTGATGGGATAGCTATCAATAAAGATAGCGCCCACAGAATTTACAAAAAAAACGGTCCGGGTTTTGTCCCACTTTTGTACAACAGCGGAAATAAACCGTCACGTTTTCGCGGCGATAATGGGACTTGTCGTTGATTTTTACGAAATGGGGAGGCGCTAACGCGTTTTTGACGGCGGGTTCAACATTACTTTTTTAATGACGTGTCACAAAAAATTTATCTGGAAAAATAAAACAGAATTAATTGAGCGGCCAGAGCTCCGGATGAACATCAATTTACCGTTACTTACTACCCTTCAACATTAATAACAAAGCTTATCTATTTTGAGGGCAAAGCCTATTGATTTTAAGTTGTAATATAATATACATTATCGACAGGGTCATTCACATAAACCGGGCAAAACCCGGACTCATCGTGTTTTTGGTTGGGCTGCACATAATCAGTTAAAACATAAAACAAGCCGCGTCCCGCCGAACACAAACAATGGATAAATCATCACATCCGGATATACATCCAACCCAGGTAAACCACTAAACAAGATTACGCACCTGCAGTTTCTTAATGCGGGCCAGTAAAGCTTTGTAAAAAAAATTCAGGAGTTGAAAGTATGCAACGGCAATTGAAGGTTCTTTTAAGATTTTGGGTGTTAGGTTTTTGCCTGAGTGGCAGTGCAATATTTGCGCAAGACGGAAAAATGTATCCCATGGATGCACCTGAAGAGCCGCGCGCTATTCCACTCAACACGGGTGGTGTGAAAGAGCAACCGGCAACTGAATCCTGGTTCCGTCAATGGGGCGATCCCATGGCGAGAAATATTTCCAGGGCAACGCTTACCCCATTTCTTGCTGATCCCGCAAAAGCAACTGGCGCCAGTGTCATAGTCGCGCCGGGCGGAGGGTTCATGTGGCTTTCAATGGGGAACGAAGGCTGGGAGGTTGCGGAGGCGCTCGCTGCACGCGGAATTAATGCATTTGTGCTCAAGTATCGGCTGCAACCTACGGCCGGAACACTTGAAGGTTTTGAAACCCAAATGAAAGAACGTTTTGCTGAGGCCGAAAAACATGCAAAAGACAAATCGAGCCAGCCACCCAAACGACTGCCGGGAGATCTCAGCGACCAACTTGCTGACGTTGAAGCCGCTTATGCGTTGATAAGTAGCCGCGCCGCCGAATGGAATGTTGATATGAAAAATATCGGAATGATGGGTTTTTCTGCTGGCGCAGGGCTGACAATGGCGACAACACTCCAATCAAAAAAAGTAAAACTCGCTTTTATCGCACCAATTTATGGTGGGATGAATGCAGTTGAGGTACCCAAAAATGCACCGCCGATGTTTGCAGCTATCGCCGTCGATGATTTCCTGTTCCATGGTGAATTCGGATTAATCAAGTCATGGTACGACGCAAAGATCCCGGTGGAATTTCATTTATACCAAAACGGTGGGCATGGTTTTGGATTGGGCAATCCCGACCGGACCAGCAACAAATGGTTCGATGCTTTTATGCACTGGCTTGATGTGAACGGATTCCTTAAACCCTAGGTTATCGCTCATCCCAGGTTATCGCTCATCCCAGGTTATCGCGCAACTAAAGTCCGCTGGTAAAACAGCGGACTGTACCCTGGTAATGTCGCCCGTAAGTTAAAAATTTGTTCAGCAGTTAAAAACCAATTTATTTGCAAAAAAATAAAACCAGGTGCGGACGCACTTTACGGGTATTTTACGCCGGTGTTAACCACTGCATCATCATGTTAATTACTGATAGAAATTGCCGCGATCAATCTGCAAATGATTCATTCATGTTATAAAAAAAGTTAATCATTTTTTTAATCATCCCGACACGATTTATTTCGTTTTTTGTGTTCATTAACTTGATCCACTACCGATTTTATTTTTCATTGCCCCTGATAATCCGCCCCCGCATAAGCTTCATCCATGTTCCTGTTTGAAATTACCACTCCCGAACGACTCATCTTTTTTCTTATCGAGGGAATAATGAAAATCTCAACTGTTTTTCTGCGGCGATCTGCCGCGGCCATAATCGGAATGCTTGCATTGCATTCCGCGTCCAGCCATGCAGCGCGCTGCGACTATGTTATCCAAAGTGAATGGGGCAATGGTTTTGTTGCCGCCGTGCGCATCACCAACGACACCAGCACTGCAATCAATGGCTGGTCGGTTAGCTGGAATTACACCGATGGCACAAGGCGCACCGGAAGCTGGAATGCGAATATTTCCGGCGGTAATCCTTACACGGCGACCGGTGTAGGTTGGAATGACCGGATTAATCCGGGGCAAACCGTGGAATTTGGTGTGCAAGGCAATAAAGGTGTCATCAACAGCCCTGCGCAACGCCCCACCGTAACAGGTGCAGTGTGTAACGCATCAATGTCCAGCAGCGTTAGTAGCAGTCGCATTAGCAGTAGTATCAGCAGCAGCTCTGCTCGTCCAAGTAGCATCCCTTCCAGCTCGTCTTCTTCACTGCCACCAAGCAGCGCGAGCAGCAGCAGAATGTCTTCCAGCAGTTCTTCGCTCCACTGTCCACAGGGCAACAGCTGGCCGGATTGTCCTTCCGACACCTGGAGTGACGCTTACTGCGCGATCCTCGGGCCAAACATTTGCAGAAGAAGCTCATCCAGTATTTCCAGCAGCTCCAGTTCGCGCTCGAGTATTACGCCCAGCTCTTCCAGTAGCTCCGTTATTCCATCGAGCTCCTCCCGTAGCTCTGTTATCCCATCGAGTTCCTCCAGTAGCTCCATTATTCCATCGAGCTCCTCCAGCAGTTCCAGCCTGCGCTCCAGCAGTTCAACCAGTTCGGTAAGCTCAGTGGACGCGCATCCGCTGGATAACCCCTTCGTTGGTGCCCGCTGGTACGTAGACCCGGTCTGGTCTGCAAAAGCCGCCGCTGAAGTAGGTGGCGATAAAGTCGCACGGTTTAATACCGCAGTATGGATGGACCGTATCGGTGCAATTGACCCGGCCGAAGGTTTTGGTTTGCGCGATCACCTGGACGCGGCATTGGAACAAAATGCCAACCTGATCCAGGTGGTGGTGTACGACCTGCCTAACCGCGATTGCCACGCACTCGCCTCCAACGGCGAATTGAAGCAAGGCGCCGATGGTACAGCGCGTTATCGCACTGAATATGTCGATGCACTGGCAACGATTTTCTCCGATAGCAAATACCGCAACCTGCGTATTGTTGCGATTATCGAACCGGATTCATTGCCGAACCTCGTGACCAATTTGAGCGATCCTGATTGCCAATTGGCTACCGACCCGACCCATGGTTATGTAGCCAATACCCAATACACACTGAGCAAGCTGTCACAGATTCCTAACGTGTACAGCTATGTTGATATCGGCCATTCCGGTTGGCTCGGGTGGGACGACAATTTTGGCAAGGCAGTTACCCTGATCGGCAACGCAATCAAAGGCACCACCAACGGCGTCCGCTCGATTGCCGGTTTTGTCTCCAACACTTCTGGCTACACGCCGATTTACGAACCCTTCCTCGATTCGTTGGCGAGCAGCGCGTTGCCCGGTAGCGGTGGCGGTACCCAGGTGCGGCAAGCCAAGTTCTACGAATGGAACCCGCAATTCAGTGAAGTTTCGTTCGTGCAGGCATGGCGGACCAAGATGATTGCAGCCGGCTTCCCGGCGACTATCGGCATGCTGGTTGATACCTCACGCAATGGCTGGGGCGGCGCTAATCGTCCAACGGCCCAATCCACCAGCACCCAGTTGGATACGTTTGTGGATGAATCGCGGGTAGATCGCCGTATCCATCGCGGCAACTGGTGTAACCAACCAGGCGGAATTGGCGAACGTCCGCAAGCAACACCAGCGCCTGGTATTGATGCCTACGTGTGGGTGAAACCACCGGGTGAATCGGATGGTGCATCGTCCCTGGAGCTGTCATTTGATCCGCTCGATCCGGCCAAAGGTTTTGACCGTATGTGCGACCCGACCTATACGTTTAGCGAAGGTAACAATGCCAACCTGGGTACAGGTGCCTTGGCCAATGCGCCGGTTGCCGGCCGCTGGTTCCCGGAAGCCTTCCAATTGCTGGTACGCAATGCCTATCCGGCCCTGACTGAGGTTCCAGCCTCAAGCTCTGTTGCATCCAGTTCGGTACGCAGTTCAAGCAGCCGGGTTTCAAGCTCTGTGGCGCCGAGTTCGGTAGCTTCCAGCTTCGCCATTGCCAGCTCGATTGCACCCAGCTCCGTTGCATCCAGCTCGTTCATGAGTTCAAGCTCCGTGCTGAGTTCTTCAAGTGTTGCAATATCCTCATCCAGCAGCTCGGTACCGGATAGCGTGCGCACCGATTGCCCCGCCGCCCCGCCAACCACTCAATTTGGTTCCTGGGCTCCTTACAACACCAATGATGAAAATCAAAAGGTGGTGAAAAATTATCGCGAACTAATGGTGAAAATGCCGGTGTTCAACAATGGTGTAATCCCATTGCCATACAACCTGCATCAACCAACCCAGGCGGCCGTAAATCCCCAGGCAAAATATCCGCTGGTGATTTATTTGCACGGCGGTGGTGAGCGTGGCAGCAACGAAGAGCATTTAGCCTCGCGCCATGCACTGCCCTTCTTCGCTTCCAGCAATTCGCTGTTGACGCCGCAAAACCTGGCCAATAAACCGGCCTACATAGTTGCACCGCAATGCAATTGCGAATTCTTCAGCAACGAATGGTCGTCCGGTGGCGGTGCGCCTTTCTCCATCAGCGGCAGCCCATCGCGTTATGGCAAAGCACTGACGGATTTGATCGAGCATTTGAAAGCGACTTACCAGATAGATGCGGACCGCATTTACGTCACCGGTATTTCCATGGGTGGTGGCGGTTCATGGGAATTGGCGGCGCGTCGTCCGGATTTGATTGCTGCGGCAATACCTATGTCAGGCCATCCTGTCAGCAGTAACCATGCCCAGGCCGTTGCTAATTCCAAAGTGGTTATCTGGCCGCAACAAGGCGAAGGCGATGAAAATAATTCAGTGAGCGATACCGAAAATACTGTCGGTGCAATCCGTACCGCAGGTGGTTGTGCCACGATGAATAGATTCCCGCGCGGCACCACCGAAATGGTTGACCCGGGTGATCCACCAAACGGTAGCGATTTGCAGCACACCGTGTGGATGCGCGCTTATTTGAATCCGCAATTGTGGGATTATATTTTTGCGATCAAACGTGCGCATGTAGGTGTAGTCACCAGCTCCAGCTCGACCATATCCAGCAGCCGTTCATCACAATCAAGCGATGTATTGAGCAGCAGCAAATCGTCCAGTTCATTGTCAGTGCGCTCGTCGAGTTCGTCATTGATCGTTGCTTCGTCCATCAGTTCTTCATCGAGAGTTTCTTCATCGAAAGTTTCTTCATCGATAAGCTCTTCATCAAGAACAAGTGCGTCAAGCTCCAGTGTTGCGGACCGCAATCTCTATACCGCACCCAGAGCGCAGGTTGCCCCGGAAATTGACGGCACCATTGATGCTGTTTGGAACCAGGCCACCTGGGCTCCGATCAATGTGTTCTGGCTCGGCACCCAGGCTAACCCAAGTGCGCAGGATTACACTGGCCAATACAAAGCACTCTGGGATGAAAACTATCTCTACCTGCTGTTTGATATCACCGACGACCGTATCTACGATCGCACCCGCGCCGCGCTGGATGCATACTGGGAAGATGACACCGTAGAAATTTTCATCGACGAAAATAAAAATGGTGGCCAACATCAATACAACACCTCGGCCTGGGCGTATCACGTCAGCACTTATGCCGACGTAGTGGATTACACTACCTCCGGTCCGAAATTGCTGAATGACCATATCGATGTGCGCCTGGTCAGTATGGGTGACAAGCACGTGTGGGAAATGCGGGTCCGTATCTACGGTGAAAATTATTCGGATTCACTGGCAAATACACCGCTCACCCTGACGGCTGGAAAATTGATGGGCTTCTCCGCCAGCTACATCGACAATGACGGCAGCCAACAACGCGAAAGTATGATGGGTTCTGTAGATACCGCAGGCCATAAAAACAACCAGGGCTATCTGGACGCAAGCGTATTTGGCTCGCTGAGACTGGTTGAATAGTTTAGCGTTGCATTTTTTTGCTGAAGTACTGCGTTAAAAAAAACCGCCCGATTTTTCGGGCGGTTTTTTTTTGCTACACCAACAGTCATCGGAACAGGTTGAACCAGCCCGCCAGGGACCGCTGGTTAATTATTAAAAATATCCAGCTTGCCAGCCCCCGAGTAAGTGGGGACCAATGTTGGCAAGGCCGACGCACTATTAATCGTGTATTGATAAAAATCGCGCGGATTAAATGCCAAACCATTGTCCACATGCAATATCCATTCAGCGGTGGGGCTAAACAATTTCACTATATTGTCATTGGTAAAGGTCACCTTGGCATTTTGCTCACTGTCTTCACTCACGACGTAAAGCTCACCACTGTCCACCAGGATATTATTGGCCTCCAGATAAAGCTCTGCCTCGGGGCCCGCCAACGCAATGTAGGAAATCTGGCGACTGGGACCGGTGCGGTCATTGAAGAAATAATTGTTATAGACATGTGCTTTGCCGAAGCGCACGCGCGGATGGCGCTGATAAGTATTTTCAAAATAATTATGGTGATAAGTCACATGCAAACGCCCTGAATCCTGGATTGCATTGCTATCAACATGGCCCAACAACATGGTCTTGTTGTATTGGTAGAAATGATTCCAGGACACCGTAACCCAATCACCACCGCGTTTTACATCCACTGCCCCATCAATCCGTGCCATCAAACTGGAATTAGGTGCACTGTAAACAAAGGTATTGTGGTCCACCCAAACATGATGGGAAAAACATTCAACCGTTACTGCATCGGCATCGGGATTGGTGCCTGCGTCATATACATCGCGGAAGGTTAAATTGCGGATAATAATGTTGGACACATAAGCATTATTCGCGTTGTAGGCATCCAGGCATCCGCTACTGCCGCCAATGCGGAAACCTA
>JAJQJO010000088.1 GCA_021323495.1 Cellvibrio sp.
GGGCGAATGATTTATCCGAAACATCGACATTTACCAGATTCAACCCTTGTTCGGAGAACATTTCGCGCAGACGGTTTAACTGTTGATCAAGGGCTTCGCGCACTACTGGATGAGGGCTGGTAAAGGTAACGCTGGCCTGGTCCTGGTTAATACTGACCCTGACCTGCATCGGGCCAAGCTCGGGTGGATCCAACCGTATTTCGGCGGCACTTACATTTTGTGCCGCAAGCCAAAGCACCTTGTCACCCACCGCCTGGCTCCACTGCGGACTGCCTACGGTCACAGGTACACCGGTCTGAACGACAAACGCGCGGGCTGCAGGGGATTGCGCTTCGGTCAATCGCGTGAGCGATTCCACCGCCGCCCCGATAACGGTCGGCTTTGCCAAATCAACGGCGGCCTTATCTTGCGCGGGCGCAGACGTGCTAGCGTCGGTTAACTTATTCAGCGCCGCTTTGGAATTCAGTAAGAGGAAATCCGGGTTTTCGCCGTTGTCAGCATCGGCAGAAGGCTCGCCTTCAGTGTCAGCACTGAGGGCCGGTTCAAGCGTTAAATTATCACTCACATCACCAGCCAGTGCTCCGGTCAATCCGGCCACGGCCGCTAAAGGTTGTGCAGTTGTTAGCGGGGAGTTAACAGCCGCTGCAGATCCAACCTGCCCCAGGGCGGCTTGATTGATTGTCGCCAAAGGCCCAACCAAGGCATCGGCGGGCGCTCCTGCGACCACTGAAGCCAGCGGAGACTGGTTTGCATCTGGTGACACGAGATTAAGGTCAGGATTCACAAGCACTGCGATATCTTCTCTGGTTGGATCAACCAGCCCCAGAGGATTCGTCTCCGGATCAAACAAATCTTCAGGTGATACTAACAGCGCGCTGGATTGGTCAGGCATTGCAAGCGCTGGATCGATTGGCGCATCTCCGGTAGCCAGAGCAAGATCAGCCTGTTCATTTGGAGTTTGTTCCTCAACCGAACCAGCATTCTTTTGAGCAGTATCTGCCGGTGTTTTCAAATCGCCTTTATCTGGCGATTCAGTTCTGGTTTCACCTGCTGTGCTCGCTTCATCAGGCCGTGCGTCGCGACGCGAATCGGTCCTGACAGTTTCCGGCTTTGGATTATGCCGGTCGATTGGTTTTGACGCGGAGCGAACTGCACCTGGAGCCTCGCTTGCAGTACTTTCCTTACGCGCAACCGGCTTGCGGGCGGCAACTTCTGGCCGGGCTTGTTCAAGTGCCTGCTGGAATTTTTCATTGGTTTGCGCGCGCGTCTTTGCTGTAGCAGCCTTTGTAGCGGCTGGATTGGTGCCGCTTGCACCCAATAAACTATTCAAAAGATTGGCATTACTCATCTGCTGCTCCTGCTCAGGATCCGGCAAGGGTTTGCCGCGGGATCCACTAATAATTCGGTTCAGGAGGTTATTTGCAAGGCAAGTGCCAGTTCGCGCTTTTATGGAGTGCAAGCTTTAAACGAGAGTTATTGGCTAACTATTAGATAGACGTTATTGAATCAATTTTGAAGGTATAGGGATAGCGAGAGCTAAAGATTACGGGCATAAATCAGTTGCAAGACAATCAGGACAACGAACGCAACAACACTTCAACCCGCACAAATTCCTGCTCTATCGCATGCAGATCGTCGGCCAAACCATCCAGATTATTTGCCAGGGCTTTTTTCTCTAAAGCAGAACAGAGAGAGGCTAAATGTGGAGCACCAATATTACTGCTGCTGCCTTTGAAACTATGCGCCGCCCTGCGGATCAAGTCGGCCTCGGTGCCTTTGATTACGTTGTGCAGGGTTTGGATACGGTCATTGGAATCCTGGACAAAGGTATCGATCAATAATGCAAAATCGTCTTCCATAACTTGCTTGAGTGTATTTAAGGTGTCGTAGTCCAGATGTTCCATTGGTCGGCATCTCGTTACTGTTTAGGAAGAAGTCAGGAAGAAAAAAGTCAGAAAGAAAAGTCAGGATTAAAAATCAGAATGAAAACGTTAGATCAGGAATCAATCATCATTCACCCATGAAAAGGCGACTTCGACAATATTACCGCATCCCAGATAGGTTACAGCACCACACAGCTTTTCTACCAGCGCTATACCGCGTCCACTGTACCCGAAGGTTGAAAGATTATCGGTTGTGCGCGCCTGATAATCGAATCCATCGCCACTATCCTCAATGCGCACTTTTAACAAGCCGCCATTCTCATTGGTTTTATGCGCGATATTGATCCGCACAAATCCTTCAGTCACCTGATTAATGCGCTGCTCACGCAATTCATAGTAATCCGAAAAACCATCCGATGTTTGCTTGAGGTTGGAATCCAGTTTCAACACCCCGTGTTCCAATGCATTGGTATACAACTCAGCCAGGATCGTATAAAGCGTACTGCTAAAAGCGCGCAAGCTGGGTACTTCCATCAACACATTTAATAGCATCGGCAAGGGGTCAAACACCTTAAAGCTGGTGGGCTTTACTTCAAACCCCATAGTCCATTCAATTTCTGAATTGCCAAAACGATCACTGGCTTCTTTAGCGAAACTATTTACACGGGACGGTTCGTCCATGCGAATTTCCAACAATGACAAATCATCGTCTTTTTCGCCACCGCCAACAAACTGTTGCACAGCCTCAATAATTCCATCGAATAAATGATCAGGAGCGGAGGTGGAACTAAATACCTCTTTCAATCGCCCCTCACCGAACATTTCACCCTGGGCGTTGCGCGCCTCATGAATTCCGTCGGACCAGACAAATATCCGGTCTTCTTTCTGCAATTCAAAATATTCGCAATTGTCCTTAAACGCGCGATTGGATAAAACACCAAGTGGCAAATGTGTAGATTTAACCGAAGTCACATTGCCTTCTTTGTGATGATAAACAAAACAATCGGGTAAGCCACCATTCCAGATTTTCAAGCGTTTTTTGCGAAAGTTGATATCCATCATGGTGGCGCAACAAAATATCCCCACCGGCAAAATATTTTTTAATTTGCCGTTAATTTCGCGCAGGATATCGGTCATGGAAAAGCCTTTCGGCACCATCCCGTAAAACGTGGACGCCAGCGGCATTGCGCCAATCGCAGCAGGCAGGCCATGGCCGGTAAAATCACCGAGCAATACCATCATACTGCCATTGGGGCGCATCGCCGCCACCAGGACATCACCATTAAAAACAGCGAGCGAAGATAAAAAATAGCGAACATTACTGGCATTCAAACAGCCGCTGTGAGCAACATTGTCAAACACATGTTTGGCAACGGTTTGCTCCTGCAATAAACGATTATTGTACTGCATGATCTGATTGTGTTGCGCGAGCATAGTGCTATGCAATTCACGCATGCGGTTAAATGATTTTATTTTGGCTTGCAGAATGATTCGGTTGTATGGTTTAGAGAGAAAATCATCGCCACCCGCATCCAGGCACTGCACCAGTGATTCGGTATCAGAAAGGGAGGTCAGAAAAATAATGGGGACTAATTCATCGCCCGCAAGTTCCTTGATTTTGCGCGCCGCGCCAAAACCATCGAGCTCCGGCATCAAAGCATCGAGCAATACGATATCGGGTTTTTCAGCGATGTAAACTTGAACGGCCTCAAGCCCATTACACGCAGAAACTACGTTGTGCCCTTCCTTGCGTACAATACTTTCCAAGATAAGTCTGTCGGTATCTGTATCATCAGCGACCAGAATTTTCAAACGGCGAACATTATTCATAAGATCGCTTCCATACCACACTCAGCACACAACTTGGGCAGCTCATTCACCTATTGGATATCGAACAATTGTTCGAAGTTGGAAATCAATAAGATTTTTTTGACATCAGGGGCACAATTCACAATCTGGATATTGGATTGCTCACCGCCGGCATAGTCGCGCAACAATAACAACATACCCAACGCGGAACTATCCAGATAAGAAGTGCCCTGTAAATCAACACGATAATGCGCGGGAGCCTGGGCAAGTTTTTCATATGCGCCGCGAAATTCCTGATGAGAACTGAAATCGAAACGGCCCTGGATATAAATAGTGACTTGATTGCCATCAGGAGAAACTGTTGACGTGATCGCCATGTCTTACCTCTTTAAAAAACTCTAAACATTCCCAACACGAGTCTATCGGAGACAACGCCCCCTTCGCCAGCACAACCTAAGGATAGCCTATAAAAACCTGAGATGCCGGAGACTTGCCGCAATATAAACAATAACTAAAAAAAACGCCTCAAATAATCAATTTACATTAACTATTGATCAACCGGCCCAATTATTGGCCAGAATCGGTTTGGCGTTGCAGTTGCTGCGAGCTTAGTTCATCCAATTCTTTCTGCAACCGTTTGTCGAGCAAGAGATTATCTTCTTGCTGCAAGCGCGTGATCAAGTCTTCAATTGATTTGCGTTTTTGATGTTTTGTGCGCCACTGTTGTTGAAGGGAGTCAAGCATAACTTTGTAACGTTCAACTTTGGTTTCCTGTTCCCGACAGGCTTCATTCAATCGGTTTATAAAGCTGCTGTAATTAATTAATTCATGAGCCAATACACCTTGGCGTAATTCACCCTGGGCATGTAAATACTGATCGGCATAATCGCGCAGTTCGGCCAATTGCCGTTCTTCCTGGGCAAGCTGTTCGCGGAACTGGCTGAGTTTTGTGGCAGCTTCATCCTCTTGCCGTTCAGCCAGGGTCAATACTACTTTCATGCGTTTGGCGCGGGATTCAGCCATTTTGGATCCTCACAAATCTCACTGTCTTTTTACTTGTGACGATGTTGCGCTGCCAGCGGACTGTTGGCTTTGGTATTCGCGGGTGGTTTGAGTAGTGCTTTGAGATTGGCGATAGATTCAGGCAAACGCACGCCCTGTTTAATGCCCTGTTGGATAAAAGCACGCAGATGCGGAAACCGTTCAATAGCGGCGTCGGTATCCGGATCAGCGCCGGGTGTATAAGCTCCGATCGCAATCAAATCGCGATTTTGTTGGTAGCGCGCCAACAATTGTTTAAAGCGCTGCATCATTTTCAGATGATCATCATCAACGATATTTTGCATCGCCCGGCTGATTGAAGCTTCCACATCAATGGCGGGATAAATCCCCTCCTCTGCCAGACGCCGCGACAGCACCACATGCCCATCAAGGATCGCCCGCGCCGAATCGGCGATCGGGTCCTGCAAATCATCACCTTCCGTTAATACCGTATAAAACGCAGTAATCGAACCCTCACCCTCAGCGGCGTTCCCCGCACGTTCAACCAGTTGCGGAATTTTGGCAAATACTGAGGGAGGATAACCTTTGGTTGCAGGTGGTTCACCAATCGCTAACGCAATTTCACGCTGCGCTTGGGCGAAGCGTGTGAGTGAATCCATTAACAGCAAAACATTTAAACCTTGGTCGCGATAATACTCAGCAATGCGGCTCGATAACTGTGATGCACGCAAGCGCATCAAGGGCGCATCGTCAGCGGGTGATGCCACTACCACGGCACGCCGTAAACCTTCTTCGCCCAGGATATGATCAATAAATTCTTTTACTTCTCGGCCACGTTCGCCAACCAATCCCACTACGACAACATCTGCTGTGGTAAACCGGGTCATCATTCCCATGAGCACACTTTTACCGACCCCGGAGCCCGCCATTAATCCCAGGCGTTGACCGCGCCCGACGGTGATCAATGCATTGATTGCACGCACACCCACATCGAGTGGCTCACTGATGGGATGGCGCTGGAGCGGATTTATTTCGTGCGGGGTAAAATCAAGGAATTCGTCGCCGATCAGCGGGCCTTTGCCATCGAGTGGTTGGCCAATGCCATTTACAACACGGCCTAATAATTGCGGTCCGACGCGCATCCCCATTTGGGTTGCCACCGGAACAACCCGCGCGCCCGGTTGCAATCCCTCAACGCGTTTGATCGGCATTAAAAAAACTCTATCGCCGGAAAAACCAACGACCTCGGCTTCAATACGGCGATTATCGCTATTGATAATTTCGCATTGGCGGCCAACAGATACGTTTAAACCCACAGCCTCTAATGTCAACCCAACTGAACGCGTAATGCGCCCTTCTGCCTGGGGTTCCACTATCACTAATTTACGCGGTGCGTAAGCGCGCAGACGGGAATTAATGGATTGCCGCTCTGACATGATTATTCCCCGCCCTTTTTATCAGCACCCTGCTCGTTCCCAAGCTCCGCGTGCCTTTTCTCGTTCCCAAGCTCCGCCTGGGAATGCACATCGCCTCGGGTAGAAAAATCTGCGTCATCATCTTCACCGCTCGCCAGCTGTTTGGAAATAAATTGCTCCAACACCGTTTTCAAACGCGTTGACACTGAAAAATCCACACGGCTTTCCGGCGTTTCTATGCGGCAGCCACCAGGCAATAATTCACCATCGCCAAAAAATCCCCAAGCCAATTGCTGTTCTGCTGCGTAGGTTTCCACTGCAGCCAAATCATCAGGATTCAAACAAACCCGAATATTTTTACTGCCGACAGGCAATGCATCTACCGCTTCTTTTACCAGGCTGACAATGTGCGATGAATCCGTCAGCAATTCACGCTGCACAACACTTTGCGTAAGCGTGCATATCACATCCAATAATAACAGCTCGATATCATCATCCTGATTGTTCATCGGCTCGAGCAATGTATTGGCCAGTTTTTGAAACCGCTGTTGCTCGGCAACTAACTGCGCGCGCATTTCCATCAACCCTTGCTGGCGTCCGGCTTCATAACCTTCAGTGTTGCCTTTGTTAAAACCTTCTTTGTGCCCCTGCTCAAAACCGGCCTTTTCTGCCTCATCAAAAATCGCCTGCATTTCTTCGGCGGTCATGCCCAATTGTGGCGGTTGTTCTGGCTCCGGAATTTCAACAGTTTCAATCGTTTCTTTTTCACGGCGCAATAAACGCTCACGCCGCTCGCGCGCTTCTTTTTCGGTGGACGATAAAATGCGGCCATGTTCAGTGATAGGTGGAATCACCCATGTCGTAGCAGTCTCCACTTCTTCAGCGGGAATACGATTTTGTATTTTGTTATCCGACATGGATGCCCTGTCCCGGTTGATACATTGGGTTCAATCAAACCATTTGGTCGCCACCGCCACCCAGCATAATTTCGCCGGCATCGGCCATACGGCGCGCAGTGATGAGAATTTCTTTTTGCGCTGCTTCCACATCTGCCAAACGCATCGGAGGTTTGGTTTCCAGATCGTCGCGCAGCAATTCGGCAGCACGTTTGGACATATTCTTGAAAATCTTTTCCTTGAGTTCGTCATCCGCGCCTTTAAGCGCAACGACCAATACATCGGAAGATACTTCGCGCAACAATGCCTGGATACCGCGGTCGTCTACCTCTTTGAGGTTTTCGAATACAAACATCAGGTCCTGGATCTGGTTGCCCATGTCTTCGTCGATTTCTTTAATGCCTTCCATCAACTCTGCTTCGATAGAACCATCCAGGTTGTTCATAATTTCCGCCGCCACTTTGTAACCGCCCATGGCCTTGGTTTGCGATGCAGCGTTGCCGGAGAATTGTTTTTCCAAAATATCGTTTAATTCTTGCAGCGCGCTTGGCTGTACCGTATCGAGCGACGCGACGCGCATCATAATATCGAGCCGCACTTTTTCCGAAAAATAACCCAGAATTTCTGCCGATTGGTCCGAATCAAGATAAGCAATCACAATCGCCTGGATCTGTGGGTGTTCGTTGCGGATAATATCAGCGACCGAGCGCGCCTCCATCCACTTGAGCGTATCCAGACCGGTGGTATTACCACCAATTAAAATACGGTCGATCAAACTATTGGCTTTATCTTCACCCAACGCAGTGACCAACATTTTGCGGATGTAATTATCGGCCCCGACTCCAAGGCCAGTCAGGGTACGCACCTCGTCTAAAAAATTGCCCAGCACTGCCTGCACTTCTGACTGCTGCACATTTTGCAGTTGGGTCATGGCGGCACCAATGCGCTGTACCTCTTTTGGCCCCATGTGCTTCAAAATTTCCGCCGCATCCGCTTCGCCAAGCGACATCAATAAAATTGCGGCCTGGTCAACATAGCGCAGTTTGATTTTGGGTCTATCGACCGCTTTATCGTTGGCTTCAGTCATCGCGATTTATCCACTGTTTCACGACTTGGGCAACACGGCCCGGATCGTCGGCAATCAAGCCTTTAATAGCGTTAATTTGGTCTTCGTAGCCCTGCTCCGGGCCGGGTAACAATAATGCATGGCCACCGGTGAGCGTCACGGTTTCGTCCGACATTCCCTCCAAACCGGCTGCACCTGCGGCCTCCAGTGCCGCGAGTTGGCGTGCTTCTTCCTGCTCGGCCAAGGCGCCGCCTTGTTTGGATAAACTTTTAAACATAGGGCGCAACAAACCAAACACAATCAGCAGGATGACCAGCACGCTGGCGATGTATTTGATGTGCGGCATCACCCAGACTTGCCACCAGGGCAACTCATCCAACCCGGCATTGGGATCCACCACGCGATTGGCAAAGGCAGAGTTCAAAACATTGACGCTGTCGCCGCGCACCGCGCTGAAACCCACCGCGTCCCTCACCAGTATAGACAGGCGTTCCAACTCATTCTCGGTCCAGGGCACACGGGCTTCGGTGCCATCGGCATTCCTGACCACTTTATCGTCCACCACCACCGCAACAGTCAGGCGCTTCAACGTGCCCTGCTGGTGTTTGGTATAGCTGACAGTGCGATCCAGTTCGTAGTTACGTGTTGCCTGTTCGCGATTATTGGTTGGCTCTGCCGGTGGGATTGGCTGGCCGGTGGCCGGGTCGATTTGCTCCGGTGCTTCTGCGGTTCCCGGTGGTTGGTTGGTTAGCGCACCGGGGATACCGGCGGCAACGTCTCCTGCACGGCGGGTTTCATTCAATGTTTGCTCGGAACGGATGGCAGGTAAGTCAGGATTAAACGTTTCCGCCGCTTGCTCTATCGCCGTGAAGTCGATATCAGCACTCACTTCTGCACGGAATTTGCCCCCACCGACCACCGGTTCCAGGATCCCGTTGATGCGCTTGATTACGCTGTTTTCGATCTCTTGCGAATATTGGTGTTGCTTGGCGGCCAACAGCAACTCGGTGCTGTCTTCCCCGGTGGAAATCAAATTGCCATGCTGGTCAACCACGGTAACATCGGCCATTTTCATGCCCGGTACCGACGAAGCCACCAAATTCATAATGGCTTTAACTTGCGCGGGGTCAACACTTCTGCCCGCGAAAACTTCAACAAATACCGACGCGGTTGGATTCGCGGCATCGCGTACAAACACGGTTTTTTTCGGAATGGCCAAATGGACGCGCGCGCTGCGGATGCTGGTAATACTGGTAATCGTGCGCGCTAATTCCCCTTCAATGCTGCGCTGGTAACGGGTATTTTCTACGAACTGGCTGGTGCCGAGTGGTTGTTCCTTATCCATCAGTTCAAAGCCCTGTGCAGGGCTTGAAGGTAAACCGAATTCGGCCAGTTTCAAGCGCGCCATATGCACATCTTCACTGGCGACCAGGATCGCTCCGCTGTTTTCGTCAACTTTGAAATTAATCTGGTTTTGCTCAAGTACGTCGACCACATTGGCAGCGTCAAGGTTATCCATGCGGCCATAGAGCGGGCGGTAATCCTCGCCTTGCATCCACATCACTATCGCAAAACCAATCGCGACGCTCGCGGCAAGCGTAACCATCAAGCCAACCTGGCGCAGCAAATTGAGGCTGCTTAAACCTTCCAAAAAGTCACCGCCCATTTTGTTTTTTGCGGGCAAATTTTCAGAATCGGGAACGGCGGTAGTAGCCATAATCACAACACCTTAATAAATTTTTAATACGCGATTATCAGGTCAACAAAGGTTGATGCAGAGCGCCGTTAGATCGGCATATTCATCACATCGCGATAGGCATCAATTAGTTTATTGCGCACCTGCACCATTGCCTGGAACGAAACAGAAGCCTTTTGCGAGGCGATCATCACATCGGTAATGTCTACGCCAGCCACCCCTTTTTCGTAGGCTTCAGCCATCGAACTGGATTTATTCTGCACATCATTTACTTTGTTGACCGCCTGCGTCATTAAATCGCCGAAGCTGGGAACCTTGGTTGTCCCCTCCACCGGCACGGCGCCAAGGCTGCGCATCCCCATCGGGGTGTCACCGACACCTTGCGGACGCTGGAATACCTGCGTCTGAGCCTTGAGGCTACGCATATCGCCCAACAAACGGTTGATATCAACGCGGTCAGTCATGATGGGATCTCCGAAAGCAATTCCACTTGTTCACAGTGACAATAATTTGGCATTACAGCGACCAAACGTGTCTTTGCGGGAGATTTTGCACAAAACAGGCCAACCTTTGCCGCATGGCAAATACTTGCCCCAGGCTGCCCGGAAGTTAACCAATTTGTCGTTAATATTTAACCTGATTGTCACCTACCGGCATTAGCATCAAACCCACTTTCAATCCACCAAGGAGTTTTTCATGAACGATGTGAATATGCTGAGTGACCAGGATTTGATCGAAAGGGCCATGGCGACGTTTATCGCCGATGTGGTGGTATCAAAGAGTAAAAAACAACAGATACGCCGCAACATGGAATGCCGACGTAAGCTGGAAGAAAGATGGGAAGCAAAAAAATTACAGCGTGAAACTTGTGAGTATGATTTTGAGTATCGGCATTAACCTGGAGGCCAGGCGTCTACTTTAAATAAATTTTTATCTGAGCTTTTCTTGCAGCTTTCAACAAATCCTTATCGAGAGTGGCGATCGGTATGCCTTCACGCAAAGCTAACTCTAAATATGCCGCATCATAGATACTGAGTTTATAGGCGCGCGCCAGGGATAGAGTTCGGCCAAACGCTTGGGAATGCGTTGCGGTGTCAGTATTAATTGGCAAGCTTATTAAATGGCTAATAAATGCTTCGACATCAGCGGGATCAACTTCAACCCTGGACTCTGCACTCAAAAGTACATTGGCAGCTTCCAGATGCCATAACTCCGGCACTACAGCCTGAGCTGTAGCCATAGCCTTTAGAATTGTTTCTGCATAACGTTGATCATTCACTTTTTCTGTTGCCAGCAACCAACGCAT
>JAJQJO010000089.1 GCA_021323495.1 Cellvibrio sp.
TACAGGCCAGTGCTGATATTGCAGTGAGTGGAATCTATGCTGGTGCCTGGGCATCAACGATTGATGACAGGACATACGAGGGAGGTTCTGTAGAGTTAGATCTATATTTCGGTTACTCCCATGCAATCAACAGGTTTCGCTACAATATAGGTGCGATACAGTACCTTTACCCTGGCGCCAGAAATGTCGCAACAGGGAATGACTACGATTTCCTTGAGGTGTACTTTGCAGTCGGATTTTCTCCAGTATCAATAAATTATTCTGAAGCTGTCAATGACATGAATGGACTCGATGGATCGAAGGGATTTTCCTATACCGAACTATGGCTGGAGCAACCATTTCGCCACTTCGACCTGGCAGCCAGGATCGCCCGGAAATCATTCGACCGGTACGACTTCCTTTCGCACAATGACTACCTCATCAGTGTATCGAGACAAATCCTGGGTGCAACTGTAGCCCTGAGTTATCGTGATTCAGATGCTAAAGAGGAATATTTTTCTGTACAAGGTAACTATTTGGGCGGGCCAATAATTGCGTTGACCTTATCAAAAAATATAGAGGTATCATCATACTAACGCTTGACCAATCGCTACGATTTTTCTGGGCCGCAAATTGTAACCACTATATATCAATGTCCATTCGAGAGAATATCGACATTGGGCTTATCGCAAACTCCCAAGTCGTCGACGATTGTTGCGCTTGCTCCATTAAGGCCTCAACTCAGCGCCCTCCTTTCGTATTTAAGAACCACTTTATCCAAGGCGGAAACAGCTGTGACACTCAAAAAAATGGGCATGGACTAAATCAATCAACACTTTTCCAAGTTTCTCTTTAAAATTACATACTCTACGAATTTCCCCGCCGAGCAAAAAAATTATCTGGCCACTGACAATATAATTTCGTTCATTCCTTCTTGATTGGCTACCGACCTTACCGTCATATAATGGCTAACCTTTTATTTCAAACGTTAGCATTTTTTAACCACTTGATTTGATATTTATTTTGGAAAAAGCGGCCCCATGGTGATGGATCGATAGACCTTCCGATTGCAAAGTTGCCGCAGCTCAATTAATCCATAAAAAAAAGCCCGGCATAAAGCCGGGCAAGCCCAAGGTTGACAACAAAACAATAATTAGAATTGGCTAATAAATCTCCATGCTTCTTGCGGGATCCAACTTTCTGCTTGGCCTGCATCATGTTGTGATGGCCAGTGGCCGCCACATTTTTTCAAATCATTTTTGAAACATTTTGATCTGAAATTCTAAAGCCCAGCCATACCGCAGCCACTAAACCGAGACGCCTCGCGACACTCGAAAAACTCAGAAAAAGCGCTCCGAAGAGCGCTATTTTTATCACTGTTGCCTTCGCCTCACGGCAATTAGAACCGATTAAAGAAGTTCCATGCTCCAGAGCTATAGAATGACGGCTGGGTATGCCCACCGTTGAACGAACACCAAACAACCGGCTTACCTGATGAGCAGTTTTGGTACTCCACACAGGGGGATGGCTGCACCGGAACAGTCGTGTTAGAGCAACCGTTAGCCCTGAGATAAGCATCACGGGCTTGACTACCAGAGCTATGGCTTACCACAGTGTCGCTAGTGCCGTGCGCAATCCAGGCCGCAGTCGCCGAACCACTATCCACATGAGGCGTCAAGAAGGCACCTGATACAGGCGCGATAGCACGGAAGGTGCTTGGCAACTCGCGGCCCACTGCAAATGACATCATGCCACCGTAACTCCAACCGGTAGAGAAGATACGGCTTTCGTCGATACACAGGGATGACTTCAGCTGGGTTAGCATCGACTGCAAGAAAGCTATGTCGCGGCCATTGGCATTTGTCCATCCGTCGGTGCCGGCGGCACGATCAGGCGCCACGAAAATCGTACTGTTATTAGAGAGGCTTTTCATGCCGTAGTAGCCTTGACCTACAACATCGTTCGCACTACCACCACGCCAGTGCCAACCGAAGACCAACTTGTAGGGATTGTTCTGGTTGTAGTTGCTCGGGATATCCAATACGTATTCGCGGTTCAATCCGTTAACGTTAATGGTACGACGGCCATTCGTTAATTTAGCGGGGGCACCACAGCCAGCAGAACCGGCACGAGATGACGAACTGCTAGAGACCGAAGATATGCTCGACGCGAGAGAACTGCTTGAACGAGGCTCGCCAGTGACGCTACCGAAATTGATGTAACCTTCGCAATGCAACCATTCGCTGGGCGCACCGCCACCGCAACGGTTATTCCCCCAAGCTCCAGTGTTTTCTGTCTGCACTTCTGCTTGACGGGTTACACCGTTAACGTTGACGTAATCGATACGTACATCTGCACTGCCGCCATCATCATTGGCAAAGGTCACAACCACGTCGCCAACCAGAGCCGTTTCTACAGTGTAATTGTTCATGACGGTGCTCAACGTCCAGGACTGTACCTCAGTGCCACCTACGCTGAGAGTGATGGATTCGGCCGCTGTTGTGCCAAGTGCACGCACTGTAATAGCGTTACGAACACCTGTCGGAACAGATGAAGCAACGCGTGATGATGAACTTAATGCGACGGAAGAACTGATTCCTGATGATGAAACAACAGCAACGGATGAGCTGGAGCGCGAAGAACTCACCACCGGTATGCTGCTTGCCGCTGAACTTGCTGGTGTAGTTCCACTACAGGCAGCGCCATTGATTGTTGGGCGCTCCGCGCTGCCACCATTTTTTACCCCTTGCAAACCAAATGAAATGGATTGGCCAACGGCAATATTGCCATTCCAGGACATATTCGTTGCAGAGTAAGGATTCGCACCGGAAAAATTGGCATTCCAACCGTTGCTCATGCGGTTACTCGCATATTGCCAATTCACATTCCAATTATTAATTGCTGCGCCCGTATCATTTTTAATAGTGATACTCGCAGTGAATCCATTCGACCACTCATTATCAATAGTGTAGGTGCAACTGGCGGAGGCAGTTTGCGCAGCAGTCGCGAGCAACAAGGCGGAGCCAAACCCGGTAAAACCAAAAAACCTTGCAGACCGTTGTATTTTTTTTGCGATTCGATTGGGGGATGAATTTGTTTTATACATGATTCATTTCCTTGTAGTGGATGAAAAATTGGCAATGGATAAAAAATGCCATCGCCGATGCTGGAGCTTGATGGCACGCGTGATGATTGACCTATTTCTTATTCTTGAATTTCATTTTTATGTGTACCTCTTCATCAGGGTTTGGTCACATCGAAAGAACTGATGCGTACTGAACCACCCAGTGATTGGTTGGCATAATTGAAAATGCCAAAGCGATAACCCAGAAAATAATTCCATTCGCGTTTCATGGTGAAAACGCCACCCAGTTGCGTAAACTGCGTGCCGTTAGTGCTGTAATAAAAACGCGCCGTACCACCGCCGGATGTGGTGCGGACATCGGCATCAACCCGCAACCAGATTTTTCCACCATTGATTGCTGCGCTTGCCGTTTCTGCTCCAACATTACTGGTGTTCCAACTTGAATCCAGCGCCGCGCCGGATGTGGTAACAACACGTGTTGCGCCATTTGCTTTTTTCACACCAATCCATGCCGACAAATCACGCAACGCTGCCAGGCCGCTCACATCACCGTTTTGCATTGCACTGTAATCCAGCTCGATCGTGGCGATAGCGCGTGGGCCTTCGATGCGGCGGGTAAGCGTGTTGCGCGCTGCATACAAATCATTGGTGACAGTTGCGGTGCGCAGGGTTAACCCATTGCCGGTTGACCATTTGCTGTTGTCCGGATTGTGGTTCCACTCCCAGGCGTGATTCAGTGTGGTAGTGGTGAAGGTATCCTTTACATTGCGCGGTTTTACTTTATCCGCACCGCAGGGCAAATTCGGGAAAGGATAGGATGCACCCCACTGGCCATTCACCAGGGTCACTGATGGCCAACCATTACTCCAGGTCACCGGTGCCATTACCGGTAAACGGCCAGCGGGAAAGGCATCATTAAAAGCGATGTAATACCAATCGCCATTTTGGGTTTGCACAATTCCACCTTGATGCGGCGCGCCACCGGAGCCAACACCGGCATAAGGTAACTTCACCGCGAACGGACGAATTTCATAAGGACCAAAGGGACCATTGGTGGAGCGTGCTACATATTCACCATTCGCATACTGCGTCATGAAAATATAATAGTTGCCGTTGATTTTATAAAAGCGCGATCCTTCGAGTGGGCCGGAAATAGTGGCCGGTGTTTTAAACACTTCTTGCCGGCGCACTTCACGCATCCCATCGGCGCTCAGCTCCGCCACGCTGATCGAATTATTGCCCCAGGCCACATACATTTTGTCGGTGTCCTTATCGACTAATAATCCCATATCATAATAACACGCCTGGCTGGAATTTTTGCTCCAGGGACCTTCCGGCGATGTGGCAGTGAATACATAACCACCGCCTTTATTGTGCATACAACCCATCCAATAAAAAGTTTTATTGCTTTCGCGGTACTGCAAGGTGGAGGCCCAAATACCGTTTACATAGGAGCGGCTGCCAGCCAGGTTGTATGAGCTATCGAAATCCAGTACGGGAACCGAGTGCGAGATATATTCCCAATTTACCAGGTCGTAGGAACGCAACACCGGTGCACCCGGTGAATGATGAAATGTAGACGCGGTGTAATAATAGGCATCACCTACACGAATCACTTCCGAGTCTGGCAAGTCTTCCCATATCAGCGGATTGGAATAGGTGGATGGGCAGGTTGAGGTTGGTGGTGATGTATCAGTGCAGTCACCGGCGGAGACATTCGCACCCGCCACGCTTAACGAATCTATATTGGGTAAACCTTCAGCAGTTGTCGAAGACAATTGCACAATATTATTGCCTTGCACCAAATCCACTTCGATTGATGCCGTTTGCCAATTGGTCCAGCTCCCCGTCGAGGGCAAACTTAATGTGTAATTGCCGTTGCTGCCGCCATTGATAACCAGCGAGCCATTGCGATTGGCAGTGCCACCATTTGCAAAACGGAATGCGAGTGTACTGCGACTACTTGCAGAAGCTTGTATCGCCCAGACAACCGCTGCGCCTTGCACATTATTGGTATTGGCAAAACCTGCCCCGATAAAACCGGCATTGTTAGTATCAATGGATCCATCGACCCGACAAAAACCGGTTTGCGCTTCCTGGATTAATAGTGAAGCTTGCGTTGCAGCACTGGAGCGGGATGACGAACTCACTAGCGCCGGTGTAGATGATGCGGGAAATGAGGATCCGGGCAACGAGGAAGTAGTAGCTGGAGTAGATGAACTCGAACGCGCAGAACTGACCGGTGTAGTCACTCCACCGCAGGCAGCACCGTTCACTGCCGGGCGCTCTGCACTACCGCCATTTTTTTCGCCTTGCAATCCAAATGAAATGGATTGGCCAACGGCAATGCTGCCGTTCCAATTCAGGTTAGTGGCAGAGTAAGGATTAGTGCCGGAAAAATTTGCATTCCAGCCGCTCACCATACGGTTATTGTTGTATTGCCAATTGACATTCCAATTATTAATGGGTGCGCCGGTATCATTTTTAATGGTGATACTCGCGGTAAATCCGTTCGACCATTCACTGTCAATACTATAGTTACAAGCGGCCATGGCGACTGGTGAACAGAGCGCAATAAATACACCTGCACCCAGGAGCGCAGCCAGATATTCCGGATTAAATAATCTTGTGTTTAACGATCTTCTATTTTTCATCGTATTTTTCATTATTGTATTTTTCATCATTGTTCCCTCATTGAGCCATGAGCAGGAAAAACAGCGGCTAACATCCCGGTCTTAACCGGGATGTTAGCGAATCAAAAACCAATTTTTTTTCGTTTATCACGCAGCTTATTTTTTCAGCCGCAGCAAACCTAACTTATAAGGGATAGTGTTGTAGTCTGAACTGGTGCCCGCTTGCCCTTGATAGAGGAATTCCAGATTACAAGGATCAACGGTTAACCGTTCGTCGTAGCCCGAGCGAATCAATTCACCATGGCTAATACCATCAGCCCATTTACCGGTAGGCCATTCCACATTGCGATTGCCTGCAAACGGATTAGCATCGGTATCGGCAAGTGGTGTCCAGGGACCATCCAAACTGGTTGATGTCCATGAGCGGAACATACGCGGACCACTTGGATAAGCTTCGACCAGCAATAAATATTTATTTTGTCCATCCAACTTATAGACGTTGGGCGCTTCAAATAAGTATTGATTGCCGTTGCCACGGTGGTCTTCCATCACAATGGTATAACCGGAGAAATTGGGGAAATTTCCAATGGTGGTTTTGGACATATACAGCACACCATCATCGCGTGAGAAATATAAGTAACAATGAGTTGCGTTACAGATCACCCAGAAATCCAACGACCCTGCAGGTTCACCTTGCAATAATTTCCGCTTGGCGGTCCAGTTAGGTCGGCTAATGTCATCGGTAGTTGCGTATGCGCCTGCCCACTGGGTAATCAAATACCATTTATTATGCGGGCGGAAATAAAAAACTTGTGGTGCAACTGCATTACCTACCGTCGTTCCATTCATTGAAATATGCGGCGCTTGTTGCGCGCTATTCCAATCAGTGAAACTGGTGTACATCGATTTATATGACGTGTCGAAGTAGCTCGCATAGACGTGGTACGTGCCGTTGTATTTAACAACTGACGGATCTTTAATGGATTTCCAATTTGCATTTTTAGGGCTAATCAATGGCCCGGTAGAAGTCCATTGTAAGGGTGCTTTCAACTCACAGGTTTGCGGCACGCTTGACGACGAACTGCTGGAAGAACTCGAAGCAGGTGCCTGGCCACCGATAGAAAAATCATCCGCATAAAAACTGATGGTTGCATCGGTCGCTTCGATAATAAAATGCTGGAATGCAGTTGCGCCCGATTGGGTGTAATAACCTTGCAGCAAACGCCATTCAGTAGACGACGCAGTGGCAGTCGCAACCTGGGTGTATTCGTTGTACGTGGATGTGTCGCTGTCTTCCTGGCGCTTGGCCGTCAACTGCACAACGCTGTCCGGTGTACCGGGTGCAAGTTTCACCCAGACTGCAACATCGTATTGGCTGCCGCCCACCAGCGACCCCGAGTTGAACGTCAAACCATTCCAGCTACCGGTGCGCCCGGTAATTAATGCACTGGCGGAACCACTGCGTTTATCGGCAGTTGAGCGGGTAATGGTTGCAGCGGTTGTTGACCAATTAGTCAAACCACTTTCCACTCCGCCATTTTGTGCGAAATTATTGGCGGGAACTGTGTAACCACTGGATGAAGCAGCACGGCTGGAAATTACCGGTTGCGAACTCGGGGCAACACTCGAACGGGCTACTGAACTTGGTGCCACACTTGATGCGGGAACCGAGCTGGGCGCAACACTGGAGCGCGGCGCAGAGCTCACGGGAAGCGTACCGCCACAGGCAGCTCCATTTACCGTTGGCCGCTCAGCAGCGCCACCATTCTTGGTGCCTTGGAAACCAAACGATACTGATTGGCCGACCGCAATACTGCCATTCCAGGATATATTGGAAGCGGAGTAAGGATTTGACCCGGAAAAATTCGCGTTCCAGGAACCATTGATGCGATTGGTTGCATATTGCCAATTCACATTCCAACCATTGATGGGTGCGCCGGTATCATTTTTGATTGTGATGCTGGCGACAAAACCATCTGGCCATTCGCTGTCAATTGTATAAGTACAGGCAGCCGACGCCGCTTGTGATAACACCGCCACGGCGGCACCAACACCAACCAAACCGCACGTACGCTTAAGTACTTGTGCGAGAATGTTGGGAGAATTTTTGTAGGTAAACATTTTCATAATCTCCATCATGATGTGATTTTTTTTAACGTGCTATTGCACGAAAAAATGGATGGTGTTTGACCGAATACGTGACTTATAAAATCCTTTTCATAAGTCACGATAAAACCGATTACTTATTGATGTAATTATTTAGTAACCAGGTCATTGCAGGGCGCGGGGTGCCGTTGTCCGACATTAATCCAGAGCCTTCAATCCAGGTTCTGCCGTTCACATAACCCCAGATGGTGATGCCCTTAACATGTGGATGGTTCCAGAACACCGGGAAATGCGCCTGGAAGTTCTGCAGTTGGACTTGATCATTGGTATCGCCGATATCGTATTCAGAAATATAAATGGGCTTGCCCACTTGATTCCAGATATTGTCGATCGCAGTTTGCACTTGCGCTGCGGTCAAACCCTTCAACTCGTGAGCTTGCAGGCCGACTGCATCGATATAATTTCCTTGTGCTTTTGCAAGCGCAATAAATTCATTGTGCTGCCAACGGATATTGTTGTAATCGTTCAGAATCAAAATCGAGTTGGGGCAATATTGACGAGCCAATTGGAATACACGTTGAATCCAGTTGTTGCCGAATGCTTTCTGCGCATAAGCCGCTGGTTGGTGGCCAACCACCGCTTCGTTAACTACGTCAATCATTGCAGTATCCGGGTAGCGCGTGCAGTAATCGCGAATCCACTCTTCAATCTCGGCTGCGGTTTCTGTAGCACTCAGGTTGTTAATCCATGAAGGCGATTGCGCGCCCCACACAAAAGTATGTGCTTTTACAGGGATATTATTTGCGCGGGCATAGGCATAAATGCGGTCAACTGGTGCCCAGTTGTAAACGTCGCGGGTACCTTCAACCGAACCCCACTTGCCTTCATTCTCGCCAGTGATTTGATTCCAATAACGATTGAAATCTGATCTCACTGCACCGGAAGTTGTAATGTTACCAATAAACTTTTTGGCAGCTGGAGCACTGCTTGAAGCACGCGATGATGACGAACTGCTCACAACAGGTGCTTGGCCACCGATAGAAAAATCATCGGCGTAGTAGCTGATCGTTGCATCAGTCGCTTCAATGATGAAGTGTTGGAATGCAGTTGAACCTGATTGGGTGTAATAACCTTGCAGCAAACGCCACTCGGTAGACGATGCAGTGGCAGTCGCTACTTGTGTGTATTCGTTGTAAGTAGAGGTATCGCTATCTTCCTGACGTTTGGCAGTGAGTTGCACAACACTGTCCGGAGTGCCGGGTGCAAGTTTTACCCATACCGCAACATCGTATTGGCTACCACTAACCAGTGAACCCGTGTTGAAGGTCAAACCATTCCAGCTACCGGTGCGGCCGGTAATTAATGCGCTGGCAGAACCGCTGCGCTTATCGGCAGTTGAACGTGCAGCAGTACCTGCGGTTGTTGACCAATTAGTCAAACCACTTTCTACTCCACCATTTTGCGCAAAATTATTGGCCGGAACTGTGTAGCCACTCGATGATGAAGAACGGCTGCTGACAACTGGTTGAGAACTTGGCGCCACACTTGAGCGGGCGACTGAACTGGGCGCTACACTGGAGCGTGGAGCAGAACTTGGCGCAACACTGCTAGTAACTGCGCCACCACAAGCAGCACCGTTTACTGCCGGACGCTCAGCAGAGCCGCCATTCTTGGTACCTTGGAAACCAAATGAAACTGACTGACCTGCTGCAATGTTGCCATTCCAGGATATGTTGGAAGCCGAATAAGGATTTGAACCGGAAAAATTCGCATTCCAGGTACCATTGATGCGATTGTTTGCATATTGCCAATTCACATTCCAACCATTAACAGGCGCGCCGGTATCATTTTTGATTGTGATGCTGGCGACGAAACCATCTGGCCATTCGCTATCAACGGTGTAAGTACAAACTGCAAATGCTGCTTGGGATGTAACCGCCAGAGCGGCACTGACACCAACCAAGCCGCAAGTGCGTTTAAGCGCCTGCGCAAGATGAGTGCGTGAGGATATTGATTTAAGCATGGTGCAAATCTCCGTTTATGTTTATTGGGAAAAGAGTAGTAGCGCGAATTAAAAACACCCGATCCGAAAATCGGGTAAAGCAGGGACTGACGACAATAAATGGACCTGATCAATTACCACTTTTAGCTTTTTATTAGTTAACCTTTTGCAGCTAATCAGCATTGTTCAACCGGGGTGCAGTGCAACGTAAATCAAGCCGCGCCGAGTGCGAGAGTAAATAAACCAGATAATTAAAAATTGAAGTTTTGAAAGGTTTTTTATAAAACTGTAAATAGTTGAAGAGTTGCTGTAATTATTTTAATGCGGTTTTAAGCGATAACTTGCAAAATGAGAACTAATTCGCTACCCAAAAAACATGTTTTGGAAAACAACAAAATACAGCGGTACCAATTTGCATAGGTTATTTGAAGGGGGATATTTATATTGCGCAGCGGGGCTGCCACTAACGAAGGGAATTAGACTGGAAATCTATTTATTTATCTTGCTCGGGATCTTTTAACGGATACAAGGCTTTGAAGGTTTTAGGCACACATCCATATTCAGTTTTAAATAATTTATTGAAGTAAGACACGTTATTGTAACCAACAGAATAGGCAATTTCAGAGACGTTTGCGTCTTCATTTTCCGACAGCAAACGCGCCGCTTCTGTGAGCCGCAACTTGTTCAGGTAGGCACTGAAAGTGAGGCCTAATTCCTCTTTTAATATGTCATTAATTTTGGTCCTATTTACTCCGAGCGATGCAGCTGCCATTTCCAGACTCAAGTCAGGATTTGCGTATTCAGTTGCCATAAACCGCAAAACCGCACTTTTCTCTTTATCTTTTTGCGGCTCAATGGATAATTTTTTATAGGCCATCAAGGGTTGGTCCTGCTTCACTTTTTCCCTGATATCTGCCGTCAATACTGTTACTGACCGGCGGAATAACCAGACAAAAAATACCACCCATAAACCCAGGGCCAACCCGATAGCTGCATAAATATAACGTGGATCAGTGCCGAGTAATTTCACATCCGTTAATTTAACGTGCGATGGCGTGTTGAGCGGACTCTGCAATGAATTCACCCAGGCGAAGCCCATGGTTTTATTGAGCTGATAGCCAGTATCACTGTGCTCAAAACCGTACCTGCCCAGCCACCAATAGGGTGTATCCAATTCATCAAACCGGATTGTCACCGTACTCCAATGGCTATCGCATGAAAAAGCGGTAGACGATACGCGGCGGGTACTCGCCTTATTAATATC
>JAJQJO010000090.1 GCA_021323495.1 Cellvibrio sp.
TGTCATTAACGCAGCCGTGGCCAGTACCAGTGCAATACAAGTTGCGCCCGACGAGCAAAAAGCCAAGCTGGAGCGCTTGGTCAGTGCGGCTAAAAACGGCCTGGAATTCCAGCAAAAACCGCTGGCGCGAGCGGTCGGACTTTTCTTTCTCTATTTCGTGCAGGCGGATGCTGCCTTTGGCAGCGCGATAGTACTGGACGAGTGGAATCGTGCTCGGGCATACGTAAGAGCAGGCACCGCACTCGATGCAATCGAACAGGTTGTGGGATTCAAGCCGGTCGAAATCTTCTGCCTGCGCATACCAGAACAGTTGTTGTGGCAGCAGGCTGGCAGGGCAGACCTCGGCACACATACCACAACGGATACAGGCTTGGGCTGGCAAGGGCTCAGGCAATTCATGTTTGCCGGGTGCGAGGATACAGTTGGTAGTCTTGATAACGGGCGCATCGAGATCCAGCAGGGTAAACCCCATCATTGGGCCACCCATTATCACGCGCGAGGCGCGCATGGCATCGAAGCCGTGTTGGGCAAGTACATAGCTGATGGGGGTGCCAAACAAGACCTCAATATTGCGCTGGGTACCCAGTGCTTCACCCACGATAGTAGCGACGCGGGAAACCATTGGCTCGCCAAAGCGCACCGCGCGCCAGGCGGCGGCAGCCGTACCCACGTTAACGCAGATAACGCCAATATCAGCCGAGTGATGGCCACTGGGAATTTCCCGTCCGGTCAGGATCTGGATCAGTTGTTTGGCGCCGCCCGATGGATATTTGGTAGGGAATACCACGACCTGGATATTGGCTGCTTCCGGGTCATTGGCAGCCGCTCCGGCGACAGCAGCTCTTACCGCAGCGATTGCCCTGGGTTTGTTGTCTTCAATTCCGATCAACAGGTTCTTCGGGTGATGCAGGATATGGCTTAACAACAAAGTGCCGGCAACCAACTCGTTGGCGCGCTCTTGCATCAGCATATCGTCGGCGGTGATGTAAGGCTCACATTCGGCGCCGTTGAGGATCAGGGTATCGATCACCTGGGTAGATTTGGGTGCAAGTTTGACGGCGGTAGGAAAACCCGCCCCGCCCAAGCCAGCCACGCCAGCGGCACGGATTTTATCGAGCAACGCCAGGCGGTCGAGGCCGCGGTAATCCTCGCAGGGAGTTAAATGAATCCATTCATTTTTACCGTCCGGCTCGATCACCACTGATTCGCTGCTGATACCGGAGGGATGGGGGATGGCGCGTTCTTCAATGGCGATGACTGTGCCCGAGGTGGACGCATGGGTATTGGCACTGAAGGTGCCATCGGCGGCACCAATCAATTGCCCGGCGAGTACGCGCTCGCCCACCTGTACCACCGGTTGCGCGGGGGTACCCATATGCTGGTTAAGCGGAATTACCAATACCGGCGGCAGCGGAATCGTCCCCAAAGGCAATTGCAGGGATTGATCTTTGTGCTCGGGCGGATGCACGCCGCCGGGCAATTCCCAAACTTTAATCAGGCTTGTCATCTCGGCAAGTGTCTCGTCTTTTACGCGGCTTTGTCGCCGTCGTGCTGGTCGCTAAAAGCTTGGCCGCGGCCAAGGTCGGAGGCGATCAAATTCACGGGCTGGGCAACAACATGGAATACAGGATTTTGGTTGGTTGCAGGCAAATCCCACTTCCAGGTCTTGAGGTCGGTTTCCACCGGAATCATATCGATACAGTCAACCGGGCAGGGCTCAACGCAAAGATCACAACCGGTACATTCATCCACAATAACGGTATGCATATGCTTGGCCGCACCCAGGATCGCATCCATCGGGCAGGCCTGGATGCATTTGGTGCAGCCGATACATTCGTCTTCGCGGATATAGGCAACGCGCTTCACATCCAGATGTTCACCGTGTTCGGCGTCCAGGCTGGGGGCTTCTACATCGAGTAAATCTGCCAGGGCATTAATGGTTGCCTGGCCGCCGGGAGGACATTTGTTGATATCTTCGCCACCGGCAATCGCCTGTGCGTAAGGGCGGCAACCGGGGTGACCGCATTGACCACATTGGGTTTGCGGCAAGAGTGCATCGATCTGGTCGACGATAGGATCGCCTTCAACTTTAAATTTCACCGCAGCAAAACCCAGCACCGCGCCAAATGCCGCCGACAGGCCCCCGAGCGCAAGCAAAGCGCTGAGGATGGGATTCTGGAAAATAAATTCGATCATGCCAGTACCAAGATTGTTGGTTTAAGTGCCAAGCTTGTCCGTTATTGCAGGCTGACCAGCCCACCAAAGCCCATAAACGCCAGCGCCATCAAACCGGCGGTGATCATGCCAATCGCCGCGCCTTTAAAGGGTACAGGCACATCGGCGACGGCCAGACGTTCGCGCATTGCCGAAAATAAAATCAATACCATCGCAAAACCCAGTGCACCGCCAAAGCCATATAGGGTGGATTCAAAAAAGCTGTGCGCTTTTTGGGTATTAAGCAAAGCTACTCCCAGTACTGCACAGTTCACCGTAATTAATGGCAGGAACACACCCAGTACGCGATAAAGCAGCGGGCTGGTTTTTTCCATAAACATTTTGACGAATTGCACCACCGCAGCAATTACCAGAATAAAAGCGATAGTGCGTAAATATTGCAGCCCCATCGGCGCCAGCACCCAGGTATCTACCAGGTAGGTACAAATGGAGGCGAGAGTCATTACAAAGGTCGTTGCGCCAGCCATACCTATAGCACTTTCCAATTTATTGGAAACACCCATAAACGGGCAAAGGCCGAGGAACTGTGCCAGTACGAAGTTATTCACCAGCACCGTACTGAGCAAAATGATCGCTAATTCGCTGAAACTCATAATGTTTTCCGCTGGGAATAGGGGATATCTCGAGGGCTGCGTATTATCGGCAAGCGGAGAGGGATTCTCAATATAAAAGATGCAAAGATTTAGGTTCATTATTCATATGGTTATAAATCCCGTACCGGGAACTCTCCCGCAAATTTCTGTGAGAGCCTACTCAAGCCTGGTTCTGCCACTGGTGAAAAATAAAAACAATGATTTAATACCCGCCCACAATTTCTAATCCTATAACTCTTATGCCAATACCTTTTTTGCTCCTGCCGCTGTTTATTCTTTATCCGTTATTGCTCGTTTGGGACCTGCGTAGTCAGGGTGATACTGAGTCCGGCAATCATAAACCGCATTCGCTAACCGATTCATTGGTGCTCTTTGCGCCTTTTTTAGCCTTGTTTTATCACGGCCATTTTTGGAGCGTGCTGGTTTGTTATTTTTTGCCTTTCCAGCTCTATTGTTTTTTAGTTGCCTATGGGCTGCGGCGCTGGAAAGAAACCGATGCGCTGCGTCAAATGTCAGCGATAAACGGAATTGGCAGTTTGATACTGACCCTGATTGCCTATTATCTGTTTTTTCACGAGGGGGCTTTGACCGAAGAAGTCGTGGCCACGCCAACCGATGTGGATGCTAATCACTGGTGGAGTTGGTGGCCCTTTGCCTTGATTGTTCTCGCCGGCTGGTTGACCAAAATCCTGAATTCGGAAAAGCTCATCTGGATTCTGGGCATTGTTTTTTTGGTGGTGCCTTTTTTCTCGCAGCACCCCTTGTGGGCTATGGCACTCGCCAGTCTGGCATTTTTGCTGGTGTGTTTTTCACTTGCGGAGCGCCAGGGAAACGGTGCCTATGTGGCATTCGTCTTTTTTTACATGTTTGCGCAAATGGGAGCATTGATTATTTATGCGGTGCTTTTTTAAAACATCCCCCTTTTTGGTTGAAGGGGGATGAGGATTACATAACCCGTTGCCCGGGTTTAGCTCCGCTGTGCGGCTCCAGCAAATAAATCTCTTGTTCACCTGGGCCAGCGGCCAACACCATGCCTTCGCTCATACCGAACTTCATTTTGCGTGGCTTGAGGTTCGCAACGAGGATTGTAAGCTTGCCGACCAGATCTTCGGGTCGGTACGCGCTCTTGATGCCGGAGAACACGTTGCGCGTTTCGCCACCCAGATCCAGAGTCAGGCGCAGCAATTTATCGGAACCTTCCACATGTTCGGCATTAGCGATAAGTGCAACACGCAAGTCTACTTTCGCAAAATCGTTAAATTCGATTTCAGCTGCGATAGGTTCAACGCCTGATGTTTTCTGTTCGACTTTGGGTGCAGCTGTTGCCAGCGCCTCTTTGCTTGCATCGATCATTGCATCTACCTTTTCTTTTTCTACGCGCATTAATAGCGGTTTGAATTCATTTATCTTTTCTCCCGCGCGGAAACTGATCGGGGCATTCCAGGTGAGTGTTTCACCTAAAAAGGCTTCAGCATCGGCCGTCAGCGCAGGTAATACCGGCTTCAGGTAAGTCAGTAACGCGCGGAACATATTGATGCCGAGCGTACAAACCGCCTGGGTTTGGGCCTCGGCGCCGGCTTGTTTGGCCAGTTTCCAAGGCTCTTGGGCCGCGATGTACTCATTGGCGGCATCGGCCAGTGCCATAATTTCACGCATGGCTTTGCTGTAATCGCGACTTTCGTAATAGTTGGCGATAGTTTCGCTGCCGTCCACAAATTGCTGCCACAGCGCTTTATCGGCAATCTCGTCTGCCAATACACCACCGGCGTTATTGATAAATTTGGCGGTACGGCTGGCGATATTCACAACTTTGCCTACCAGATCCGAATTCACGCGCTGGATAAAATCTTCCAGGTTGAGGTCGATATCGTCCACATTGCTGGTGAGCTTGGCCGCGAAGTAATAACGCAGATATTCCGGATTCAGATGGTCGAGGTATGTGCGTGCATTGATAAAGGTACCGCGCGATTTACTCATCTTGGTGCCGTTAACGGTCAGGAATCCATGTACGCAAATTTTGGTGGGCGTACGCAAATTGGCTGAATGCAACATCGCAGGCCAGAAGAGGGCGTGGAAGTTGACTATGTCCTTGCCGATAAAGTGATACACCTCGGCAGTGGAGTCCGGTCTCCAATACTCATACCAGTCTTCACCTTTCTTATCCAACAGGTTCTTCAAGCTGGCGATATAGCCTATAGGCGCATCCAGCCAGACGTAAAAATATTTACCCGGTTCACCGGGAATTTCAAAACCGAAATAAGGTGCATCGCGGGAGATATCCCAGGCTTGCAAACCGGCATCCAGCCACTCGGCCATTTTATTGGCCACTTCATCTTGCAAATGACCCGCGCGGGTCCAACCTTTCAGGAAATCGCTGAATTCCGGCAGGGTAAAAAAGAAATGTTCTGAATCTTTCGCGACCGGCGTTGCGCCGGAGATTGCTGATTTTGGGTTGATCAAGTCCATCGGCGAATAGGTCGCACCGCATTTCTCGCAGTTATCGCCGTATTGGTCTTCGGTTTTACATTTCGGGCAGGTGCCTTTGATGTAACGGTCAGCGAGGAAGAGTTGTTTTTCCGGATCATACGCCTGGGTAATGCTTTTGGTGGCGATATGACCATTGGCTTTCAACCGGCCATAAATCATGGTCGAAAGTTCGTGGTTCTCGGGACTGTGGGTGGAGTGATAATTATCAAAGGCAACATTAAACGCGGCAAAATCAGCTTCATGTTCGGCCTTGACGTTGGCGATTTGCTGCTCCGCCGAATGACCCAGCTGTTCGGCCTTCAACATGATCGCAGTGCCGTGGGCATCGTCGGCGCATACGTAGGTACAATCTACACCGCGCAATTTTTGGAAGCGCACCCAAATATCAGTCTGGATATATTCCACCAAATGGCCAAGGTGAATCGAACCATTGGCATAGGGCAGTGCGCTGGTCACTAATATTTTACGAGTAGGAATTTTACCGGGCGATTGAGTCATGGATGAACCTGTCAAAGCTGGAGTCTATGGCCGGCAGCGGCCAGCCGAAAAAAATGGGGCGCACTATAGCATTTTTCGCGGATGCAATCAGGCTGGACTATAGCGGCTATTTTTCACTAATGGCTATTTCTTGAGCGATAGCTGCTGCATAATCGGCGGGCAGTATCAGGAGTATTGAGCAGGTCGGGTTTATCGCATCGCTGGTTGACGGGATGCCGGACCACCGGAGTGCCGGACCACCGGAGCGCCGGGCCGTTCAATTTACAAATCACATAGTTGAAGGGGATTATGATGGACAATAACCAAGACTCAAGCCAAAGCGCGGCAATCAGCAATGCACCAGCTACCACCTCACAGGATTCTAAAAACCTTGCGTTATTGTTGTGGCTGGGCACGATCTTTTTTGGTTTTATCCCTGGCTTGATAATCTATCTGGTGAAGAAGGATGATGCCTATATCCTCGACCAGAGCAAAGAAGCGCTCAACTGGTCAATTACAGCCTTGATTGGTTATGTCGTCGGTATGATTCTGGCGGTGATTGTGATCGGTGTGTTGGTCATGGCTGCTGTGGGTCTTTGCCATTTAGTGTTCTGCATTCTGGGCATTGTTGCAGTATCAAGTGGCAAGCCTTTCCGTGTGCCTTACGCGTTGCGGTTGATTAAATAATTTTGGTGATTAGACATAAGGGCAAAAATGTTTGCCCTTATGTTAGCTAATCCTGATCATAGGGTTTGTATTCAATTCGGGCGATATAAAAAAACTCTTCACCCTCCGGTTTTTTCAATACAATTTCATCCTCTACGCGTTTACCCATCATCGCTCGCGCTAGAGGAGCATCCATACTGAGTTTTTGCAGCGCCACATTAAATTCATCTGGGCCGACAATCTGGTAGGTTTTTTCGTTGCCATCCTCATCCTCCAATGTCACCCATGCACCAAAGAACACTTTGCTTTGGTCTTCGGGTAAACGGTCCACAACCGTCACAGCTTCCATCCGCTTTGATAAAAAGCGCACGCGCGAATCGATTTCACGCAGGCGGCGTTTGCCATAGATGTAGTCTCCGTTCTCGCTGCGGTCACCGTTTTTTGCTGCTTCATGTACGACCTGGGTCACTTGCGGCCGTTCAACTTTCCATAATTGGGTGACTTCGTCTTTCATGCGTTTGAAACCAGCGGCGGTAATGTACGCCGAACCTTTTTCACTGGGCGGGCGCCAACGTCCCATTAGTTTTCTCCAAATACAGTTAAGTAAAATGCTAATTCTTCATTTAATGCGCGCTGGATATTTTGCGCCTGTCTGAAGCCGTGTCCTTCCTCTTCAAAGGTCACATATTTGGTCATTATGCCTTTTTTCTTTAATGCAGCGACCATGGCTTCTGCTTGTGTGGGTGGCACTACTTTATCTTGCAATCCCTGCAAGAAAATAACCGGGCAATTGAGTTGATGTATGTGATGAAGCGGCGAGCGCTGATGATATATTTTTTGCTGTGTGGGATATTCGCCCACTAAAGAATCCAGGTAATGTGCTTCAAATTTATGGGTGTCCCTGGCCAATGCTTCCAGATCGCCAATGCCATACAAACTGGCACCTGCTTTAAATACATCGCTAAAAGTCAGCGCGGCGAGCACGGTATAACCGCCAGCACTGGAGCCGCGAATGGCAATCTTGTCGCGATCAACCAAACCCTGCGCAATTAAATAATCGACGCCACTGCATACATCGATTACATCGGTAATGCCCCAGTTGTTTTTTAATCGGTCGCGATATTGCCTGCCATAACCGGTGCTGCCGCGATAATTCACGTCCAGTACTGCAAAGCCGCGGCTGGTCCAGAATTGGATTTTTAGATTAAGTGAGCTTTCGGTTGCACCGGTTGGACCGCCGTGGCACATCACCAATAGCGGCGGTAATTTTTCACTTGTTTTTTTAACCTGAAGATTAGTTGGTGCGTAAAAAAAACCGTGGGCACTTTCGCCATCGCTAGTGGCAAATGCAATTGCATGTGGTGCGGCAATATAATCTTTATCGATCGTTGATGCGCTTTTGGTCAAAGCACGGAGCTCAGCGTTGGTATAGCGCCAGAGTTGCGCACTTTGCCCGGCGCTTGCCGCGATAAAATAACCTGCACCATTGCGGCAGTGGATGCTGGAGATATCGCGGAAGTCGCGCTCAATTATTGTCAGCTTCTTGTTGGGAATATTAATGACTCCCAATTGCCAAAATCCTTGTTGGCTAAAACAGCAAAGGATTTCATCGATAGATAAAAATCCGTAACAGCTCATCCCGAACACCCACTGCGGTGTGGCGACCTCGGCGTCCATAGGACAGACCGCATGCGCCTTGACTCCATCCCAGCGGTAGATATTCCACCAGTTGCTGCGATCCGAAACAAAAAATAATTCTCCCTCCGGAGACCACTGTGGCTGGAAAATGGATTCCTGTTCGTCACCCGCGATAACTGCGCTACCAATAATATCGCCAGGTTCATTCAATTGTGCGAGTACACATTCGGTACCGTCCCATGGCATATTGGGATGGTTCCAGCGTAAAAAACCGAGCTGTTTGCCGTCAGGCGACACCCGCGGATTGGAATAAAAATCAGCACCCTGTGCGAGGACACTAATCTTGTTGCTGTTTAATTCCAGCGCAACAATCGCACTGACGGGATTATGTGTATCTTGTGTGCAATCTTCACGTACGACGATTAAACGCGCGCGCGCATGGTCGTAACAAAAATCGGCGTAACGATAAGCGCCGTCCGGGGTGATCGACCGGGTTTCAGCATTAGTGAAATCGTGGTGATAAATACGTTGGTCGCTATCCAATACATAAAAAATCGCTTGCGCTGTTGCAAGATAGGGAGCACCACCGTATTCCTGCGCACGGGTGCGAATACTGTGCGGTGCGGGCAATAAATCTTTGCGCGTCCCGGCCGATTCACACACTAGCGCACTGCGCCCTTTTTCCTGGGGGCGAGCTTCCAGCCAGTATATGCAGTCACCCACTGCTTGCGGTTCGCTGATGCGTACACCCTGTGTAGTGAGTAATTCAGCGGTAATGGGCGATGGCCAGTGGCCATAAGGAATGTGGGTCATATTCGGCTAAGCCTGTTTAATCGCAAATCAGGACGGTATTTTGCCTCTCATTGTAAAGCCGGGGCAAGGCAGGGTTTTTATTTGGCCGGCTTTCCGCTTTAATGCACCCCTCAAGCGGATTTATTTATGGATAGCTGTTGTTATGGCTTTTACTTCCGAACAATTACGTACGCATCTCCCGTCTATCCCTTCATCAGCTGCTATCTGGTGGGTCGGATTTAGCGGTGGCCTGGATTCTACGGTATTGCTGCATGCGCTGGCGCAATTGCATTTGCCGGTGCAATTGCGCGCGCTGCATATTAATCACCAGATTTCACCTGCTGCTGATGCATGGCAAATGCAGTGCGCTAATTTTTGCGCAGGCTATTCGATTCCGTTCCACACCGAAAAAGTGCGCGTTGAAAATACCGGTAAAGGTATAGAAGACGCTGCGCGCGCGGTCCGTTATTCAGTATTTGAAAAAAATCTCGCCCACAATGATTATTTATTTACCGCTCATCACGCTAACGATCAAGCTGAAACGTTATTGTTGCGTTTAATGCGCGGTACCGGCCCGCGCGGCCTGGCTGCCATGGCGGCAGTGCGCCCGTTGGGCGCTGGATTATTGGCGAGGCCGCTGTTGCATTTTACCCGCGCGGAATTGGAAGCTTATGCGCTGGTCCATCATCTCAGTTGGGTGGAAGACGAAAGTAATCTTGACGATGGCTATGACCGTAATTTTTTACGTAATCAGGTGATGCCGTTGTTGCATAGCCGCTGGCCGGAATTCAAACGCAAATGGCAGCAGACTGCAGAAATGTGCGCGCAGCAAGAAACCATCCTGGAAGAGATTGCATATCAGGATTTGACGCGCGCAGAACCTGCCATAGAGCGAGTTGGGCAAAGTATTGATTTACACCGATTGCTGGATTTATCAACCGCGCGCCAGCAAAATTTGTTGCGCTATTGGTTGCGCCTGCTTGATCACACCACGCCTGAACAATTGCATTGGCAGCAGATCGAACAACAAATCGTTGCTGGCCGCAAGGATGCGCAAGCGCGCGTAACCTGGGGCAATGTTGCACTGCAAACTTATCGCCAGCGTTTGTATGCACTGCCTCTGCAATTGCCGCAAATGGAATTGCAATTTGAATTAAATACTGATGATGGAAAACCGCGCTTGAAAACGGACTTGCCTGATGTACGTATTGTTTATCGCGCAGGTGGCGAACGTTGCAAACCTGCAGGGCGGGCGCATTCTCAAACACTAAAAAAATTATTGCAGGAATACGAACTTGAACCCTGGTTGCGCGATAAAGTGCCGCTGGTATTGAGTGGCGATTGTGTGGTGGCGGTGGGAGATTTATGGGTTTGTGCGGGTTATGTTGCTGCTGAAAACGAAACCGGATACCGATTAATCTGGCGCTAATAATCCCGGATCCAGCAAAACATCCGCGCTAAAAAAAACGGGATGCAATTGCATCCCGTTTTACTAATCTGTTTTTCGTTGATCAATAGATATAAACCGCTCCGGCCGCTTCGGCAGAGTTGTCGTTTTGATCCAGCGGCCCCATGCTGCTAGCGGCTGAACTGGTGCTCGCACCGCTGGACGTTGCCGCATGACCACGGGCAGATTCGCGATGCGCGCCAACAGCGAGCGTTTTTCCATCCGCAGACAGATCGACATTTGTTCCGAAACGGTCGTCGCTGTCAGTATTGCTGGCTTTAACGTAGCTCTTTTGCGTCCAGACACTATTATCGCGCTTGAATACAAACACCGCGCCGGAACGTGTCGCGCTGGCATCACCCTGATCGCCGTTAATGCCTTTGGCATTGCTGGGGTCACGGAATGAACCAACAGCGAGGATATTGCCGTCCTGCGATAGGCTGACATCATTGCCGAACTGACCACCGCCTAACACCTGGATACTACCATCATTCGCCAAAGTGATGCCTTCATGCCGGGTGAGTGTTGATGGCTTGATAAACGCCTCTTGTGACCAACTGGTGCCCGACCTCTGGAACACATAGGTTGCACCCGTGTTTGCATAATCGATGGTCTGGCTTACGTCGCCATTGATGGTTGTTGTACTGCTTGCATCCCCAGGCGTACCGACGACCAAGGTATTGCCATCACCGGACACATCGACGCTGGTACCGAATGCGGTATCGATTGAACACGTACGCTGCGCCATTGTTAACGGCCCCGCGTACAGCATGTTTTCCAGCCTGCTTACATTCTGGTTCGATTACATAGCCTGATTCATTGAGGTAATAACAGGTGTTAATCGACTGGTCTCCATTCACACCCAGGGCATTGCTATCCTCACCTATGGCGCCAACGACCATAGTATTACCATCCGTTGACAGGGCAATACTGATACCAAAGGCATCTGAAGTCTGGGCATTTGATGCTTTTACGTGCGCCTCTTCATCCCAGCCAGTTTCTTTCAGGCGGAACAGGTAAACCGCTCCTGAACCCGCTCCACCTTTATAGCTACTGCTATTGGATGAGCTGCTGGTTTTACTTGAACTGGATTTACTTGTACTACTGCCGGAGGAGCGGCTGGAGGGATAAAACTCCAGGCATGCACTGACGGACGAGGTGTTGTCGGATGAGCTGATGTTACTGAAATTGAACACGCCACTGCGCCCGATAAAATCGCTTGTTGTCCCTACGGCAAGTGTTTTGCCGTCACCTGAAAGTGCTATGGTTTCACCAAAGCGTAATTCAACCGGATCCTGGGCAAATGCATGTAGTGTTGAAAAAATAGGTTTTACATAAGCATCCTGGGTCCATGCGCTACCGGCGCGACTAAAAATATACACAGCGCCGACATCGAGGTTGCTCGCGGCAATGAAATCATCTGAAGGATTTATAGAAGAAGACGCATCAGAACTGCCGCGGTCAGTGATTTCATAGTTATCCTGATTGCAGTTGATACCGAAAGAAGGGCTGTCTTCCAACAGGGCAGATACCGCGAGGGTATTTCCATCATCCGACAAAGCTACTTTGTAACCAAAGCGGTCATTAGGTAGTACGCGGTAGGGGTTTAAATTGGGTTGCTCAGTGTTGGAAGCCTTCAGGTAAGCTTGTTGTACCCAAATCCCGTTTTCTTTAATAAAGACATAAACCGCACCTGAATTGGTGCTGTCATTGTCTGTTTGTTCACCATTGATACCAACCGTTTTGCTATCTTCGGATGGTGCACCCACCGCCAGGGTGGTGCCATCAGCCGAAAGCGCGACACTCCAGCCAAAAAAATCGCCGGACTCGGCATTAGAAGCTTTGATATAGCCAATGGCTTTGATCATTTCGGTCGCGGTAAAGGTCAGGTCGGACTTGGCACAACCTTCTGCGTTACAGGCTTCAACGTAGTAATAATTGTTAACCCAATCGTGTACATGTACGCCTATTTCATCAGTTGCCTGGGTGCTGGTCAGATCACCACCAACCTGAACTACGCCGCCGGTAACAGCATCGTGTTTGTATAGCCTGTAAAAGGTTGCACCTTCAACAGCGCTCCATTGAAAACCCAGTACTTTAGGGTTTTGTGCTTCCACTTTGACACTTGGCCAGATACCAGAGCCGTTGGCGGGTACAGACGCGGCACTAAAGCTGCTGCGCAGGGATGAACTGGAAACTGAAGAGCTTGCCGAGGATTTATTGTCGCTGCCACCGCCGCAAGCGGCTAATAAAAAAGAGCCCGCCATTAGTGAGAGGAGCAGGGTGGTGCGCTTTAACAGCGGTGAAAAACGATCGATATTCATTCAGCAAGTTCCTGAGGTTTAAAACTGGTCGGTGATTCTGTGTGGCGCGGCGCTTGGTGTCAATCAAATCGCCAGCAATATTGGGGGATGGCCGAGGCTCTGGTGCCGTGCTCCCGCTCATACTGAAGTGGCTTAAAGACCCTCAAAGAGGACAATTGGTTCAGTGATTCAGGAAGAAGGTGGCAATTTAGTAGAAATAGCCGGAGGGTGTTGTAAACAATTGTGTAATCCGTTCTGTCTGGTACCAAGACCTGGATTAGATGGCGGAACATTGCCCACCTGGAAGATAGCGAATTGTCACTTACGGGTCTTGCGCTTGGCAATAAAGTAACAAAATGATTCCTGATGCTATCACCAGACCATTAAAAAATACTTTTGCTTGAACTGTCATAAATTGTGCGTAGACTGCCGCCTCGCCGCAGCAGAGGGACTTTTTCCGGAGCTGAGCGGCGAATAATCAACCAATGAATGATGCAGCATGTACGCATCACTCAAATAAAAAGCGCAGCGGACCCTTGTATGTTGCTGAATCCTTTGTTTGTGGACACATCGTTAAATAACCGCCTCGGGCAAGAAGTCCATGTCGGTGTTTGTCACTCCCAATACCAAGGACGCGATTATGTATTTGTCGCCGCACCCACCCAGCAGGCTTCCAGTTTTGTCGGTAAAAATGCCGAACCTTTTGCGTTTCAGTTACGCGAGAAGTTTGCGTTGGATGCCCGTCGTTTTGAGTTGGTTGAGGTGCGTGACACTGGGGAAGCAACGCGTTTGTTGCGCTGGCGTTTTGAATGGGTGGGCAACTCACCACTTTCGGCGCGGAACGAAGAAATAAATTCACCCGGCCTGCGCGCTACGCTGTTGCAGTTGATCGATCCTACCCAAGCTGTCGCCGCAACTGCCTGATAGATTGCTGCAAAACCGAATGCGGGCATTAGAGGTTTTTGCCCGCGCTTTATTCCGCTGTTGATATCCTGGTTATTGTCTTTGTTATCGCTAGGTTATTGCCTTGTCTTTTTTACTATCACTGCGCCAAAACCACTGGCGTGGTGCCTGGGTCAATTTTTCAAGCTGTGTTTGTTTATGTTCTGCGTTGGTAAACCAATAATAATCATTGGTGCTTTTGGGTTTAAACCAGCCGCGTACTTCCCCAATATATTCTACCGCCAGCTTCGGCATACCCAGTTTACGATCGGAATTAAAACTGTGGTTCCAATGCACCAACAAATCGCGCTTGGCGATCGCTATGGCAAGCTCTTCTGATTCTGTCTGGATAAGTTTGCTGGTGATAAAGCCAATCACTGGCTCGGGCGCATCACCCGAGTTCTCAAAAAAAATGTTCTCACCTGAGAGTACAACTTTGTAATACGTCATAATTTACAATCAAAACTCAATCGATTTCGGCATCGGTGCCATCCGGTTGCGGTGTGGGCGTCGGCATTTTTTCGAACAGCTTATTGAAGTGCTGCTGTACGCGCGCGATATTCATTAATGACATGCCGCTCGAAAAGCCAAACCATACATACAAACCATTTAAATTTTTAAACATTGGCGGTAGATATTTGGGGGCGGCAATCACACCTTCCAAATGACGTTCATAAAGCAATGGCAAATCATCCAATGTCACCTTGCCCACAAATAACATGGGAATAATTTCGGGTACCCCGGATTGGATGGCGCTGCGAATAAAATTCACATTTTCCACAAATCCTTTTACATAGGAAATGTCTTTGGTAAATACGGAGCCACCGGTTAAGGTCCCGCCGCGGAACACACGTTGCGTTACGCGATAACTGTCATGCTCACTGACACCGCGCTCCAGGAAATAGCGATATACCTGACAGAAATCTGCGCCTTGTTCGGCCAAATCCACCGCGACAACCCGGTCACTGATTCGCCGCGCACGCTGCGGAAAAGAGCTGAAAGTCAGCGTCTCCAATAATACGGCCATACCTTCCTGGATTGCAGTAATGCGCGGTGATCCGACACTTAGCCAGGTTGCCCAGGGTTGTTCGCGGCCATTAAGCGTAGTGCCAATGTGCACCCAGCCTTCATGAACTTCCAGTACTTGCAAATCCAATTCAGAAAAAAATGCGCGACGATTTACCTTAATGCAATCGCCGCCGGCGGAGGCATCCGAAACTATATCGTCGCTGATCTGCACCCGCACTTCGCCTGCACCGAAGTATTCGGTCATGCGTTCGCGTAACACGTTG
>JAJQJO010000091.1 GCA_021323495.1 Cellvibrio sp.
GTGGCAACCAGCAATTTACGCCGGCAATTTTACGTCGCATTGGTAAAGATAATATCTATGTCATTGCCGCACGCGGAAAAATTCTTGCGCTTAATGGTCGTCCGCTGCTGGTTGATACCAATGATCCTGAATTGGATAAAGCGTTTGGTGGTTATCGTCCGGTCATAACCGGATATCGCGATACTATTATGTATCCCGTAGGTTATGCAGCAGAAGGCGAGCATTAATGCAAATTATTATTGATCGCCTTTCACTGCTTGCGGAAAAAATTCGCCATCAGACCGACATTGATAGCTGCCGTATATTCCATGGCCGCGGCCGCACTTTTCCCGGGTTGGAATTTGTCACGGTTGATTTTTTCCAGCCCGCTATTTTAATAACGCTTTTTTTTGAACCACCAGTGCATTGGCTGGATGAATTGATTGGGCAGATTTGCCCGCTGTTTACATCGGTTAATACTGTGTTGGTGGTGCAGCGTCGCTACTTGCCTAATGCTCCAAGTGAAATTGCCTGGGGTGTATTATCCGAGCCGCTGTATGCACGTAGAGGACAATTGTTATTTAATTTGCATTTGGCGCAACAACAAAATTCCGGCTTTTTTTTGGATATGGAACCGGGAAGGGAATGGCTTGAACAGCATGCAGCCGGCAAGCGCGTATTAAATCTGTTTGCCTACACCTGTGCATTTTCAGTGGTTGCGATTGCTGCCGGTGCAGAAAAAGTGGTGAACGTGGATATGAGCAGCGCCGCCTTGAATGTGGGGCGAGCTAATCACCAGCTCAATGGTTTGGCAAAAAACAAAAGCGAATATGTGGCAGAAAATCTGCTGAAATCCTGGAGTCGTGTTAAAAAGCCTGGTCCCTATGAGCTGGTGATTATTGATCCTCCCTCGTACCAAAAGGGTAGTTTTATCGCGGAAAAAGATTATGCCAAGGTAATTCGCCGTTTGCCCGAGCTGATGCCCGCTGGTGGTTTGGTGTTGGCTTGCTTAAATGCGCCGGAATTAAACGAAAGTTTTTTACGGCGACAATTTATCGAGCAATGCCCGCCAGCGCAGTTTATTGAGCGAGTTCAGCATCATGTAGATTTTCCGGATGTAGACCCGGAGCAGCAATTAAAATTGCTGGTTTACCGGCTTCCGGAGGCTATCACCTGAGTATAAAAAAACCAGCGCGAGGCTGGTTTTTAATTGTCTTTTTGTCGAAAGAAAAAAATTACTGCGAGTAGCGCGACAAGAAGTTACCGAAACGATGGATAGCTTTGGTCAGGTCATCTTCGCGTGGTAAAAACACAATGCGGAAATGGTCGCGATTGGGCCAGTTAAACGCTGTGCCCTGTACTAACAGCACTTTTTCCTGCAACAAAAAATCCAGGATCATTTGTTGGTCGTCTTTGATTTTGTACATGTTCAGATCCAGTTTGGGGAACAGGTACAAAGCGCCTTTGGGTTTTACACAGGAAAGGCCGGGAATTTCAGCCATGGCTTTTAAGGCAGTATCGCGTTGGTCGCGCAAGCGGCCGCCGGGAATAATCAATTCGTTAATACTTTGGTAGCCGCCCAAGGCAGTTTGCACCGCATACATCGCCGGAACATTTGCACAGAGGCGCATGGATGAAAGCATTTCCAGGCCTTCGATGTAACTACGCGCACGGTGCTTGGCGCCGCTAATGACCATCCAGCCCGAACGGAAACCGGCCAGGCGATACGCTTTGGACAAACCATTGAAACTGACACAGAGTACATCCTGGGCCAATTTGCCCATGGGAATAAACTCGGCATCGTCGTACAGGATCTTGCTGTAAATCTCATCGGCAAAAATGATCAGGTTATGGCGTCGCGCCAGCTCCACAATCGCTTCCAATATCTCCTGGCTATACACAGCACCGGTAGGGTTATTGGGATTGATCACCACAATGCCGCGGGTTTTGTCGGTGATTTTGCTTTCGATATCGGCGAGGTCGGGAAACCACTCCGACTGTTCATCGCACAAATAGTGACGGGCCTTGCCGCCAGCGAGATTTACCGCGGCGGTCCAGAGCGGATAATCCGGTGCGGGCACCAACACTTCATCGCCATTATTCAGCAGCGCTTGCATGGCCATTACGATCAATTCGCTCGCGCCATTGCCGAGGAAAATATCTTCGATTTCAACGCCGGGTATTTCCAGGCGCTGGCATTCATGCATGATTGCCTTGCGCGCGGCAAACAAGCCTTTGGATGCGGTGTAACCTTCTGCATTCGCGAGGTTATAAATGACGTCCTGGATAATTTCATCAGGCGCAGCGAAACCAAACGGGGCAGGGTTGCCGATGATCAGTTTCAGGATACGGTGGCCTTCTTCTTCGAGGCGGTAGGCGTGCTCCAATACTGGGCCGCGTATGTCGTAACAGACTCCGTTGAGTTTGTCGGATTTCTTAATCGGGTTCATTTGCAGTAAGATGCCTTGATTGCAGTCGAGCGTGATTGCGGTTGAAAAACACTCGAATAATCGACCTTAACTAGTTGATCTGTCAAGGAAATCCTTATGGCTGATAACGAAAACCTGACCGACGCCGACTGGCGTGAAAAATTAACCCCCGAGCAGTACCGGATTTGCCGTGAAAAGGGCACCGAGCGTCCTTTTACCGGGGAATACTGGCAGGAATTTGGTTCGGGCAATTATCGTTGCCGCTGTTGCGGTGAGCTCTTGTTTGAGGCGGATACCAAGTTTGACGCCGGTTGCGGATGGCCCAGTTTTTATGCGCCGGCCAGCAAGACCGCAATCCGCGAACATATGGATACCAGCCATCATATGGTGCGCACAGAAGTAGTCTGCCGCAAATGTGGTTGTCATCTCGGCCATGTATTTACCGATGGACCCCAGCCGACCGGTTTGCGTTACTGCATCAATTCGGCCTCTATCCATTTCTCGCCTGATAAGAAATAAATGGTCGGCAGCTGTACTTTTCGGCTGCCGCTTTTTTTCTTGCACAATTGCGCCTGAAAGTTTGATTTTGTAAACAAATGTTAAATTTGCGGGATCGTCCTGGTGGCCGTTTATCCTTTGTCGACATCAGTGCGTAATAGGCCTCAATAGATCCAAGAGGCTTATTATTTGTTTTCTTGGTAGCGCGCAACAATTATTCAAATGACGGTGCTACTTTTCCCCGGGAGACCTTATGAATTCACTTTCGCATTTTGCCGTCAGTGGCTCGCGATACTTATTAACCAGTTTGTGCGCACAGGTTGTGCGTGCGCTGATTGCCAGCTCGTTGGTATGTGCTGCTGTCGCCTATGCGCAGCCGCCGGCAGACAAGCCGGTGGAAGTAATTGTACAAGCGGCCAGCATTAAAAACCTGGCCACTAACATCGAAGCGCTCGGCACTTTGCGTGCGAAAGAATCGATCACCCTTACTCCCAACGATACAAAAAAAGTAACGCGCATAAATTTCGAGGATGGTGAGCGGGTACAGAAAGGACAGGTGCTGGTTGAAATGACCAGCCGTGAAGAATCCGCATTATTGGAAGAGGCGCGCTTTAATGCCGAGGAGGCCAAAAAACAACTTGACCGGGTGCAGGAGTTAGCCAAGCGCGGTGCTGCTTCCCAATCATTGCTCGATCAGCTTGAGCGCGAATCCAAAGCAGCACAGGCGCGTTACAACGCCACTGAATCGCGCTTGAAAGATTTGGTTTTATTGGCTCCTTTTTCGGGTGTTGTCGGGTTGCGCGAGGTCAGCGTGGGCGCTTTGGTATCACCGGGTGACCCGATCACTACGCTCAATGACGATTCAAAAATGAAATTGGATTTCACTGTACCCGGTGTCTATTTGCGTAACCTGTCAGTTGGCTTGCCGATTGTTGCGAAAAGCCGCGACCTGGGCAATAAAGTATTTCACGGTGAGGTGGTCAGCATTGATAACCAAATCGATGAGGTAACCCGTTCGATACGGGTCCGCGCATTGCTCGACAATAAAGATTACGAGTTGAGACAAGGGATGTTAATGCTGGTGGATTTAAAGGCGGCCGCACGCGATGCGTTGGTTATTTCGGAATCCGCGCTGGTGCCGCTCGGGAGCAATAATTTTGTGTATTTATTGAAAGAGGCGGGTACTGACATGAGTGTCGAGCGCCGTCAGATTACTATTGGCGAACGCCTTGCCGGATCGGTTGAAGTGCTGCATGGCTTGAGCGCGGGCGATAAATTGGTTACGCACGGATTACAAAAGATTCGTCCAGGGCAAAAAGTCAAAGTGCTGATAGAAGAAAAACCGGCGGCAGAAAAAACAGATGAAAGTGCACACCTCTCCGATTTAATTAAACAAAACAATAACTGAGGGTAAATCACGATGATGCTCTCGGATATTTCAATCAAGCGACCGGTATTTGCCTCGGTCATTTCCATTTTATTGATCGCCTTCGGCATAGTGGCATTTGATCGCCTTACCTTGCGCGAGTACCCCAATATTGATCCGCCAGTGGTTTCTATCCGCACCAATTACCCCGGCGCAGCGGCGAGTATCGTGGAAACCCGGATTACCAAAGTGATTGAAGATCGTATCTCGGGCGTGGAGGGAATACGGTTTATAGAATCCTCCAGCGAAAACGGTATTTCCAATATTGTGGTGCAGTTTGATACCGGCCATGACATGGATTCGGCGGCCAATGATATCCGTGACCGTGTCAATGGTGCGCTGGGTAATATCCCGGTGGAAGCCGATCCACCTGAAGTACAAAAAGTCAGTTCCGATGAAGACGTTATTCTCTGGTTTAATTTGGCCGGAGAAGATATGACGATGCCGGAGTTGTCGGATTATGCCCAGCGTTATTTGATTGATCGCTTCTCTGTTATTGATGGTGTTGCGCGCGTGCGCATTGGCGGTGAACAGCGTTACGCAATGCGCTTGTGGCTGGATAGACGTGAACTGGCTGCGCGCAATCTTACTGTCAACGATGTGGAAACCGCATTGCGCGCAGAAAATGTTGAATTGCCTGCGGGTAGTATTGAATCGCTGGAGCGGCAGTTTACGGTACGCATGGCGCGCTCCTATCGCACCGTGGATCAATTCAGCCAGTTGGTCGTGAGGCGGGGTGATGATGGCCATTTAATCCGCCTGGGTGATATTGCCAAGGTGGAAAAGGGCACTGAAGAAGACCGGACTTTGTTTCGTGGCAACGGTGTTACGCAAGTGGGTATCGGGATTGTCAAACAATCGACCGCGAATACAATTGATGTGGCGCGTGGCGCAAAAGCAGAGCGTGACCGCATTAACGCCACCTTACCTAAGGGGATGAGCCTCGAAGATAGTTATGACAGCTCTATTTTTGTTGAGCGCGCTATTCACGAAGTTTATATCACACTAGCGATCGCGATCGTCCTGGTCGTTCTGGTGATTTATTTATTTTTGGGCAGCATCCGTGCGATGTTGGTGCCTGCCGTTGCTGTCCCTGTTTCGATTATCGCAACCTTTACCGTGCTGGCGGCCATGGGTTTTTCGGTGAATATGCTGACCTTGCTGGCGTTGGTACTTGCTATTGGGTTGGTGGTCGACGACGCGATTGTGGTGTTGGAAAATATCGTGCGCCATATTGAAGAGAAAGGTAAGACACCGTTGCTCGCCGCGTTTGACGGCGCGCGTGAAGTTGGTTTTGCAGTGATCGCAACGACCCTGGTGTTGATTGCCATTTTTGTCCCGATTGTGTTTTTACGAGGGGATGTAGGGCGGTTGTTTTCCGAATTTGCTATCACTATGGCGGCTGCCGTTGGTTTCTCCGCATTGATCGCCCTTACCCTGTCACCTATGCTAGCGTCCAAAATGCTGGTGCGTAATGAAAATAAAAATAATTTTGTAGAAACGATCAACCAATGGATGTTACGTATGCGTGTGCGTTACCAGCAAGCGATACGTGCATGTTTGCGTCGCTCAAAGTTAATCATTGCTGGTTTTGCATTGTTATTGTTAGGTGTATTTTTTCTCGCCCAACATATCCCTTCCGAATACGCACCACGTGAAGATCGCGGTACTTTTTTTGTCATGGTAAATGGTCCTGAAGGTGCGAGTTACGCTTACATGGAAGAATATATGACGGAAATCGAAAGTCGCATGATGGAATACGTCGAGGCAGGCGAGATTAACCGCTTGATGGTGCGTGCTCCCCGTGGTTTTGGTGCAGTTGAAAGCTTTAACTCGGGCATGATTATCGCGGTGATGAATGATTGGAGTAAGCGCCGCGGTGCATTTGTAGTGATGGATGAAATTCGCCAAAAACTTGCCGATTTACCCGGCGTTACGGCTGCACCGGTAATGCGCCAGGGGTTCGGTTCACAGGCGACCAAACCCGTGCAGTTTGTGCTCGGTGGTGGCACCTATGAAGAGTTGGCTAAATGGCGTGATATTTTATTGGAAAAATTGGAAAAAAATAATCCGGGTTTAACCGGTATCGATTGGGATTATAAAGAAACCAAACCGCAAGTTGAGGTACTGATAGATACCAACCGCGCTGCCGATCTGGGTGTGAGTGTGAGTAATATTGGCCGCACACTTGAGGCGATGTTGGGATCGCGCCGTGCAACCACTTATATTGATGATGGTGAAGAATACGATGTGATCATGCAGGGTGAGCGTGATGAGCAGCGCACCACGACCAGCTTGCAAAATATGTATGTCCGTTCTGAACGCTCTGGTGAATTAATTCCATTGTCGAACCTGGTTACCCTGAAGGAAGTCGCCGATGCCAGCCGCTTGAATCGTTACAACCGCATGCGTTCATTAACCATCGAGGCAAACCTTGATGATAATTTAGCGTTAGGTGATGCGCTTGATCATCTCAATGGTTTGGTGCGCGAGCATTTACCGGCTACTGCGATAGTGGATTACAAAGGGCTATCGCGCGATTTCCAAACCGCTGGCGGTTCGGTAATGTTTATTTTCCTGCTTGGTATTTTGATTACTTTTCTGGTCCTTGCTGCACAGTTTGAAAGCTATGTGCATCCCTTCGTGATTATGCTCACGGTGCCCTTGGCAATATTGGGCGGTATGCTCGGGCTCTATCTAACGGGCAGCAGCTTTAACCTCTATTCGCAAATTGGGTTAATTATGTTGATCGGGCTCGCAGCCAAAAACGGTATTCTTATCGTGGAGTTTGCCAACCAGTTACGCGATCGCGGTGTGGAATTTACCGAGGCGTTACTCGAGGCATCGTCCGCGCGTTTACGTCCGATTTTAATGACCAGCCTTACTGCTGTTGCGGGTGCTATTCCATTGGTCATTTCGTCGGGTGCCGGTGCAGAGACGCGTTTTGTTATTGGTATCGTTGTGATTTCCGGTGTATTGGTTGCCACTTTCCTAACCTTGTTTTTGGTGCCGGTGGCTTACAGTTTGCTTGCGCGTAATACAGGGTCACCGGGTGATGTAGAACGCAAATTGTTGCACGACCAGGCGCGTTATTCCGGAGTTGATGACGAATAGTGGTTAAGGCTGTCAGGTGCATCCGCTGTTGGACGCACCAGCCGGCAATTGAATCCTGTACATTTAACAATAAAAGGGCGTGGTGACTAACCTTGCTACGAATTGCTATGAAATTTTCTGCAGTTTTTTTAGTTCCTGGTGTCGCAATGCTGTTTGCTTGCGCCTCACCCGATGATTCAACATCTGGTTCATCAGTATGGAATATTGATTCGCTGACAACGATTGGTGGTGTTCCTGCAAAGATGTCGGGAGATCCCGGTGTGGTAGAAACCAGGCTGGGTACTGCGGTGCATTTTGATGGTGATGGCGATCGGTTATTGGTCGATACTAATCCTTTGGGTGATGCAACCGAGTTTACCATCGAGATTATTTTTAATCCGGCCGATGCTTATCCCGATAACCTGGAGCCACGCTTTTTCCATATCGAATCGCCAGACAATCCCAATCGACGTGTGACTATTGAATTGCGGTTGAATGATAAAAAACAATGGTACCTGGATGCCTATATCAAATCGGAACAATCACAATTTACTTTGATTGATCCAGCCAAAGTCCACCCGGTGGGTGAGTGGGCGCACGCGGCCATTACTTATAAAGAGCGCGAGTTTGTATCTTATGTAAATGGCAAACGGGAATTAACCGGGCAGGTGGATTATTTGCCGATTGCAAGCGATGCAAAAGCCTCAATTGGTGCGCGTATGAACCAGGTGCATTGGTTTAAGGGCGAAATCTTGCAAGTCAAGATAAGTCCGCGTGTTCTGGCCCCGACGGAGTTTTTGGCCCTGCCAAACCAACAATAACCATTCATGTAATAAACATATCGGTCTGACAGGCCGATATGCCCGGATATTTTTTAATGGTTATGGTGTGCATCCTGATCTTTGGTGTAATTGGGATCTACATCGGCAGGGTGGATCGCATCGCTTACTGATGTGTCTGTTTTAAATAATAACTGGCTCGAGGCGATCCAGCCTTTGTCTCCGTGCCCTTGCAAAACATAATGGCCATCCGGTGTATCCAAACCACCAACCGTTAACTGTTCTCCGCGCGTAAAACTGACATTGTATGTTTGTCCGTCATCACCCTGGATATGGCCATACCAGCTAATACTGTTGTAATCGTGTTTTTCTATCCGATCGATAATCACTTCATAATCTTTAGCGTTTTTATCCACGCGAACCTTGACCTGGTCGCCGGGCATCAGGGTTTCGATTTTCAAACTATCCAATTCGATAAATTGGCGGCCATCGTTAAACTCTTCCGGTTTTAATGGCAACTCGCGTGGAATTTCCTCCGCAGGAGTCCATGTTTGCGTACGCTTGACCGCGGCTATGACTTGTTCGGCTGAAAAATGTTGGTTCGGCCGGCGCTGTTGCATTGCTGACAGGCGCTCTTGCAATTCCGGGGTAATGCCCTGTCCATCACTCGATGCCTGGTTTGATGGAGTGGTGGTTATTGGTGCAGCTGCCGTCATTTTTATTTCGTTATCCTTGCGCGCCGGAGCAGGTTGTTGAGTTGTGATTACCGGTTCGCTGTCACTCGGGGAGGTATCTGTAGACGGTTGCAAAAATAAATAAACCAGGCCCAGCACGAGCGCGCCAGCACTTAATGTTTTTAGCCAAAAACTGCGTTGGGTTTGCATAAGTTCTCTCGCGTTATTCTTGTAGGGGCGACGATAGAAAATTCGCAGGATTGGCATTCTAAAACAACGGCAATCCTGCGCGCCAAGGCTGGTATTAACCTAGCGTTTTATACGGATCCAGTTGATATTCCAACCACCCGTTTTGGCAAATACACCAAAATTATAAGTGCCTGCATTGATGTTTACTGTTTGGGATACCGTAGTCCAATTTTGCCAGCCACCGGTTGCAGGAATAGCAACTTCACCGAGCAGGATTCCACCACCATTCAGGTCGGCAGACAAGCGTCCACCACTTGGGCTCGCGACCCGATATTCAATCGTGTAGGTGCCGGTGGCAGGAATTGTGATATTGCTGTAGGCCATCCAATCATTGGTCTCGATCCAGCCTACGTTTTGTCCGCCGCCTGCATCCGTTGTGGTTTCAGTTTGTACACCGTTGTTAGCGAAATAATTTTCAGCCTGGATCAAAATATTAACGCCGCCGCTGCTGGCAATCACAATAGAGCTGGCCGAATCGTTAAAGCCTTCATTGACCAGACAATTATCATCGCCGGTTTTGGTGATCGAATTGCCGGTGAAGTTATCGTTCTGATAAAGGGTCACGCTGTGACCAGCCTGAACGCGCAGCGATGAAATATCGTCATTGATAATACCGCGTGCTTGCAGTTGGCTGAGCGTATACCTGCCAATTGGTAAACCAACGGTGTATCCGCCATATTCGCAATGCTGCGCAACTTGCACCGGACCGGATGAACCAGCAGTAGGGCGGAAGTTCGCAATTTCATCGCGTACGTTATGAATTGCCAATGCGCCATAAGCCTCGTTAGCCTGGCCTACCGGGATACCGCAGGGAAGGCCACGGCAGGTGAGGTTGGGATTGGAAAAGCGGTTGACGCGCGAGGTATTGAATACGCCTTCATAAGCCATAATATCGACGAACACATTATCCACACCGTAGCCAACACCGTAGCGAAAACGCGCACCTGACTGGTCGCCTTGTTTGCGCGAGTGGTTCAAACCCATGTTGTGGCCGAGTTCGTGGGCCATCACCATCGGGCCGCACCCGGGCGCGGTTACGTTCCAGGTCCAGTTCTTGTCTACCGCAACATAACCTACACCGCAGGCGCCACGCTCGTGGAGCTGCGATACAAAATCGGCACCGAGTTGATCGCGCAATGCAATGGCCGCGCTGTTAACACGCAGATTGCCCAATACCGCGCCCATATCAGCTCCTGTTTGCTCCATTTGGCGTACGCCGACCAGACGCAATTGGACGTCTATCTGGCTATCGGCATAGGCCGCATTCATTTGGTTGACCCAACTATTCATGGCGGTTTGTGGATCGCCACCAAAATAATTTTTGGAGTAATTGTCGTACAGCACCAGCAAATCAACAGTGGCTGCTTGCGCAACACTTGTTAATACACAGCTGGCGATACTGCTAAAGAATAAGGTCCTGGTGGCGCTTTTTATCCTGGTAAAAGTGATGCGATCAACTTTCATTGCATTTCCTCTCAATTATTGTGTGATGAGTGTTATCAATGCCTGGTGGTGTCAGTTCCCAATCGCCCATAGATCAGGTAATCGACTGCAAATGGCTCGCACAAAAAACTTTTTATCGTGTTATTAACTGTACAAACGAAAAAATCATGCAAGACAGCATTACAAACTTACCATTCATAGCGGAGCTGCCATTGCCACCTGCGTCACAGCTTTTCAAAGGTGCCAGTTAATAATTAAAGTGGGAATTTTTCTGCTGAGGTACGATTTTTTTTTGGCAGTTGCCACTTTGCGAAGTGGTACACAAAGCGATTTTTTTATGCGCGAGTACACACACCAGGCGGGCTTTTTACAGCGATTAGTGTTGTTGATCGCAAGCGTATGGTTGGCCAAGCGGATTAATACGGATTCCAGCGTAAAAAAACAGTGGAACTGTGTGATGGAAAAAGTACGACTTTTA
>JAJQJO010000092.1 GCA_021323495.1 Cellvibrio sp.
GCGGTAACAAACCTGTTGCAACAAATTGGCGCGGCCGATGCATTGATCTTTGGCTGCCCGGAATACAATTATTCAATTGCACCTGCGCTCAAAAATGCATTGGATTGGGCTTCGCGTGAACCGGATAATGCTTTGCTCAGTGGCAAAGCTGTTGCGCTTATGGGCGCTGGCGGTGGGATGGGCACATCACGGGCGCAATACCATTTACGCCAGGTCTGTGTCTATGTGAATTTACATCCGCTGAATCGGCCGGAAGTATTTGCCAATGCATTTACCCCGGCGTTTGACGGCGATGGCAATTTGGTCGATGAAAAAATCCAGGGGACCATTAAGGCCCAATTGACGGCATTGATCGACTGGGCCAAGCAATTGAAAAAATAATCCCCGCCTGTTCATTCACGTTTATCACATCGGTGAAAAATGTGACAAGTAAAGATAGCGGGAAGGATCTCGCTATTACAATATGATGAGTTGCTCGCAGTCTGGACCAGGTTTACTTGACTTGCATATCAGCCAACACTTTTTCAAATTTTTTCTGCTTTTCACCATCCGCAGCCACTGTATCGCCAAATTGCGTTCGATGTTTTTCTATCGCGTCCGCGAGCCGCTGCACTAATGCCGCTGCCTTATCAGAACTGCCTGCATGCTCACCAAATTTATTTTTGACCAGCTCCTGCAGGTCCTGCAATTGCACTTGGCCGATATCAACCAGGTTCGCCGCCCAGGGCATCTCTACCGCTTGAATCGCGCTAAGCGCTACCAGATTCGCTTCAAATTGTGCATCAGATGTAGGTGCATGTTGTTCATCAGCATCAGGCTTATGAAATAGCCGCGCAAGCGCCTCCTTCATTCCAATCGCTTGTGGTTCCGCTTCAGTGCGATAGCGCATGGCCATATAACGCACGCGGTTGAGATAGCGTTTGATGGCGCGCGGCGTTTGCCGATTCAGCAATATCCACGGCTTCCATATTTCCAGGGCCTGCTTAAAATCGGCCGAATCTTTGGGCCGGCGCACCGGCATCTTCATCATGTAGGCAACGACGCCCAAGGCCAATAAAATCCCCGCTACCAGCGGCATCCAATAATCCCAATAGGAACTGTCTTGCTGGCCAATACGAAATTTTGTTGCGCGTGATTCGGAAGGATTATCTTCGGGTGCATCGTCACTGTTGGTTATGCTCGCCGCTTGCGCAGATGCTTTTAATACTAGCGCAGCACTGGTTTTGCCATCGCCCAGTTTGCCAATCACAATGCCTTTGTTGAGATCCTCTTCGGTAGCATTCAATGAAAGCTCCCAGGCAGATGCCGGATTGCTTGCGGAAGGCGCAGTATTTTCCTGCACCCGCACAGTAAAATCGGGGTTCCCCCCTACCATGGACAACTGATCAATTTCGATATTATTCCAGGTCGCAATGGTCTGCTGTGGCGATGGGGTTTTCGGCTCGGACCTTACCACCGAGTCCAGCAGAAATCCGAAACAGGCCCCCAATACAAGCACACATACCATCAGTAAAAAATAGCGATAGGGATGCAAGCCGGTTTTTACCGTGCGCCACATTTGCACCGCAGGCGCGATATCATTGTGCTCGGTGTCGGGCAATTCCCAGGCGAGTAACTTACTGGAATCGTAATCGGATAGCTGGGGCACGGGCACTTTGATATTGATCATTTTTTCCAGGTATTCATCGGCAAAATTAGGGTTGCGATCCGACATATCGCCAAAATATTTATTGATACAAATTTTCACCCAGGTTTCATCCATCCCCAGGACAATGTAACAGTCGCCCGACACTGAAAGAAAATTAATTGCCTCGAGGATATCCACCACATTTTCCCTGCTGCAGCGATCCAGGTCATCAATAAAAATCACCATCCGCCCGAGCGACAAACTTTTTGCCACTTCATTAAATTCGCGCGCAAATTGCTGGCGCGCACTCGGGTCGACCCGCGTCTGTGCTTGCCGGTCGCCTTGCGCGGTCATCAAGCTCAGCGGATTAAGGCCGAATGCGCGCAGGGCTTGTAGTAGCGCCATCAGCGGCGCCACATTGCCGAACAGGGCAATCAACAGGGTCTCCCAATTAAAGCCCGGTGTTATCAATGCCTCGGTGATTTTATTGACATTGAGCGAAGAGGATTCACGGTGCGTTAAAAGATAGGTCGCACTTGCGGCAAATACACCGATTAATATCACGGTCACTAACCAGTGTTTAACACCGCGTCGAAACAATAAATTAATGCGGAACATCAAACCGACGGGAATCAATTGCGAAAAACTGAATAACCCGGGCACCGCCTGGTTGCGGATATTTGCGTACAGCGATGCAAGCAACTGTTCGCCTTTTTGATGATGCCATGCGTTAAACCACACGGGTGTAAATCCAAATTTTTTTAAATCGTAATACAGCAAATTCATCAATGAACTTTTACCACTGCCCCATGCACCCGTCACTGCCAGGGTCAAGGGTGGTTCTGTGCTGGGGTTGCGCATAAACCGCGAGAGGCCGCACGCGATGGCGTTATAGCCGAGCGGATCCGGATCGCCGGGGCGCAGCGGTCGATCCGAAGCAAGTAGATCAGCAATAGAGTCTTCCTGCTGTGGTTCCGGATGGGGACCTTTGCGTAAAAAAAACGAAATGCTGTAAACGATCATTAAACAACAGACGATCCAATACCAGGGCGCGGGAAACCTGCGGTAGTTGGCTGCATCAGCCGCGTTTTCCTCAATCAGTAATTCTTCTTCTGTTAAAGGTACTGCACCCAGCCACGAGAATGTGCCGCGACTCAGGGGATGCCATATTTCACCGTTATCATTTGATTTGGCAATCAAGCCATCATCACCAACCAATATCCAACTCTCGTCATCAATGAGTTCTATGCCATTCAAATTGGAATCAGTATATTTTTTTTGTTCTTGCCACCGGCTGCCGTTGATGATTTTAAACATCGAGCCTTTACTTCCTACCGCTACTATAATTTCGCGCTTTCTAACATCCGGACTTGCCGAGCTACTCATTCCATCATTATTAAAAGATTTCTCACCGCGCCCAGCTGCCAAGGCTGCAGAATAGGCAGATGCGTCCCTCGCTTGTTCTTCCAATTGCCGGGAGCCACCATTTTTTTGCCAGGTCGCACCGCCATCGGTGGTGCCCAGATTTATTCCATCTGCACTTAATACAATCCCGTTTTTCGCATCCTCAAAATACACCACACTCAAATCGGGAAGCCGATCATCTTGCGTAATCTGCACTGGATCAGTGGGTGACGATTGGGTGCTGATATTGGATGTATCCAGAGCGGATGCACCGCTATCAGGCGCGTTGGATTGTTGGTAAGTTTGCGTTTCAGCTGACGATGGGCGTTCAATATTTTTTTGCACCGGAACTTGCTTGCTGTCAGCGACATTTGAATATTGCGCCTCGGGATCTTCCTTAATACCCGCCATTGCTTTGGGAAACAGTGAAAGCTGATCCACAAAGCTCAAGGGTATTGCAGCTGCGTTTTTTGCCGGTGCGCCACCGGGATAAGGCTGCTGCACCCAGGAGATACCGCCATCCTTGCTGTGCAGGATCAGCCCACCATTACCCACCACCCAGACTAATTGCGAATCGGGCAAGACAAACACATCATTCAGATCGCCAATGATGACTGGCAAGCGCCTGAAGGCATGGGTTTCCCACGGATAAAATAAACGTTCGGCGAGTGTCGGGGGGTGGAGCGCGTTAAAGCGGGGCAATTGGGTAAAGGCAACTACAGTCGCCATCAGGAACAGCAGCAACACCGTAACCAATGCGATGCCCTGGGAAAGGGAAACCCTGTGCTTGCCAGCGGCGCTACGAGTCATTTCTTGCGAGGAGCTTTTATTCATCGACATAGCCATAATCCTTTCGTCTTGCGCAGATTTCACTCTAGTCCGATCAAGTTTCCAACACAATGGTAATAATTCCCTTATCGCACATCCCCTTGCGCTGCCCTATCCAACGAAAGTTACGGGGTTCGTCTGGCCGCGCCAAAACCTTTATACTTGCCACCTTCCCCCTGCCATCAAAGGTATTCCCTTGAACACTCCCCAGGATTTTCCCCAAAACTACGATGCCCGCACCAATACTTCCGACGCCGACCGCAGCGCTTTTATCCAGTGGTTGACCGACCAGACAGTTGCCCAATTACAAGCGGCGCGGGGCAACGAAACCGCCATCCATGAAGCGGTAAAAACCTATGTCAAACATGCACTGGATGCTTATCTGCCGTTTGAGGAAATCGAGGAAGTGCTCGGCATCAACGAGCCCTGCGTTATGGATTTGGCCGAATTATCCGAAGCCGATGAAGAAGCGGTAGTCGATGCGTTCGAAGACCTGTGCAATGCCTGAAGCAATTCCCCTTTCCAATCTCCGGTGTCCGCTCTGTGGCCAGCCCAATTGCTGCGCCCCGGCGGACACCGGTAGTTTTGCTAGCCCCTGTTGGTGCACATCACAAACATTTCCCGCCGAATTGCTGGCACAGGTTGAGCCTGGACAGCGCAACAAAAGTTGTATTTGCCAGGAATGTGTTAATCGTTTTAATACCTTGCAGTCGGGAAAGCGGTAGGTTTGCTGCACCCTTTAACGAAACCCGGCCCAGATAGCAAAATCAGCTATAGTTGATTGGTTCTTACCTCACCACATACCCACCGCCAGCAGGAGCTACCTATGAACCCCTATCACCAGAGTTTGATTTTGATTGGTATGCCCGGCGCGGGCAAAAGTACATTAGGGTTACTGTTGGCCAAAAATCTGGCAAAAGATTTTGTCGATACGGATCTGCTGATCCAACTGGAACACCGCAAAACCCTGCAGGATATTTTGCATGAAAAAGGTTATCTGGCGCTGCGTGATGCGGAGGAGCGGGTATTACTCAATGCACACTATCCCAACCATATTATCGCCACCGGCGGCAGCGCAGTGTACAGCGCGACAGGCATGCAACAACTAAAACAATTCGGCCCGATTATTTTCCTGGATGCCAGCATCGACACCCTGGAGCAACGGATTCACAACATGAATAGCCGCGGCATAGCGCGTCCGGCTAACCAAACGTTCGCCGAGGTTTATGCCGAGCGCCGCCCCTTGTATTTGCAATATGCCGATATAGTGGTTGAGTGCGATGGCAAAACCCAGGAGCAATTACTGGATGAAGTCATCTATGCCGAAGCCGATGCGTTTATCCAATACGAGGCCTGATTGTCCGCCCATCGCTGTGGTTATCACGCGCCATTAAAACAGCTCTACCCTGCTGTCACTTTCAGCAATAACCGAAGAGTTTTCTTCCACCGATTGCAACAGGTTTGCTGCGGTATCCAATTGTTGCAACAAACTGCGGAAATGCACTTCAGCGGTTGATGTCGCCTCCTGTAGTCCTTCCAACGAATTCAGCGCGCGCTCCGAAAGCCCTAATAACTCCGCCTCTTGCTCCATATTTAAATCAAGCCCGGTGGCCATCTGGCGTAGCGAATCAGAGAGCCCGGTCATAATTTCTTTTACCGAATTGCGATTATCCTGGGAGGCCATTTCCAACAGCGTCATCACTATACGGGTATTATCCTGCTGGATTTTCAAAAGCGTATTCACCTTCAGGGTTTTTGCGCGGGCCTCGGCGATAGAAACCAAATGCGCCAACACATCGCGCAAACGGCCATAACGCTCCTCATCGAGATAAGGCGCGTCGGTAATTAATAATTGGATGTGATCAAAACTGAATAATAAAAATCGCCCCTGGGATACGATGCGCGCATCTGACTCACGCGCACTGTGCAACAAGCGCTGGTAAGAAAGGGAAACATCGGCGGGAAATAACGTAATGTCATCATCAAATACAAACTGGATGACGCCGTCCAAACGCAAATCATCCAGGCAGGCATGGATCAAATGCGCGAGGCGCTGTAAATCCACCACCGCCTGCACTTTCTCGGCAAACACCGCCACAGTCCCCATTTCGGAGGCCGATGACATAGCCGTAAAGGCAATCGCGGAAAAGTTTTTTAACTCCGCCTGCAAACTATTCACCGCCTGTTTGTCTTCATGGATTTTGTGCAATACCGCTGCAAAATCCGCTGCCTCCATAGTGGCCGAGACATAGCCATCAACGCCCGCCATGGTCAACTGTATACGTGCTTCTATACCGCTGTTATCCGAGAGGAAACCCAGTTTGGGGATATGGGCAGGCAAGGCCCCCAGCCAGGAGCGGTCCAGAGGAGCGGCGCCAGCAACCAATATCAGCAAATCAACCTGGGTACAGGCAGCAGCCAATTCTACCGGCGTTGCCATCGGTTGCTCATCGGCACTGGTTCCACCCAACAAAATGCCCTGGGTATCGACGATTATTTGCTCATCCGCGACACGAAAGCAGCGGAGCGGATTACCGGTTAACCATAGCGTTTGCATGAAGTCATCCTCGACAAAATAGTTCTGGTTCAGTTAAATCTGAAAACTGCGCTTAAAATATAGGCAATAACAGCAACACCGGTCAGACAAAATGTGAATAACCAATGTTGGAAAACGTAAAGAGTGAAATTTGCCGCCCAGGGGCGTAGAGTGGCAGCCCCGCCGATGACCACGAGACTGCGCAATGGAACCAATAGCAACCGATAGCCTCCCTGAGGAACCCGCCCTGCTCAATGCCATTGAAGCCCGCGTACTGGGTTCATTGATGGAAAAACAACTCACTACCCCCGACCAATATCCCCTGACCCTGAACAGCCTGCTGTTAGCCTGCAACCAGAAAACCAGCCGCGAACCAATTAGTAATTATGAAAGTGGCGCGGTGCAGCGCGCGGTGAGCGAATTGCAAGACCGCAATTTTATTTCAGTCGATTACGGCAACCGCGCCGCGCGTTACGACCAGCGCCTGACCCGGGTATTGAGCGTAGACAAACCAACCCAGGCAATCCTGACGGTAATGTTATTGCGCGGCCCACAAACCGTGGCTGAAATTTTAACCCGTACCCAGCGCATGGCCGAGTTTGCCAGTCCGCAAGCGCTGGAAGAGAAATTGCAACAACTCTGCGCAAAAACCAAACCGGTGGTGATCCATATCCCCCGCCAGATCGGCCAGCGCGAAGACCGCTACATGCATTTGCTGTGTGGCAAACCGGATTTGGCAGCCATCGCCGCCATGCAAAACGCTCCGGTAAGCGCTTCTTCAGGTAGAAGCAGCAGTGGCAGCGATGAGCACAACGCGCAGTTAGAGCAAAAAATCCAATTGTTGGAAAACCGTATTGAATTACTGGAAAAGCAAGTCGCCACGCTAATGGATTTAAATGGCGTAACCAATGCAGATATTTCCTGATCGAAAAACAGCACCGCTATAGCTAAAAAATTTTCAAGTGTGATTTAAAAGAAAGGTAAAACCCATGACCACAGCAAACTATGCAAACGACAATTCAAACGCAAAAAAAGCCCCACAGCGCAGCAAACGTTTGCGTAAAAAATTATTCCAGGACGAGTTCGCCACCTTTGGTTTTGAACTGGAATGTGAATTTAAAAATGATCTGACCGACGAAACCATCAGCCAATTTGTTGATAGCTTTTTTATCGACGCGATCAACGCGGAAAACCTGGCATTTGGCGGTGGCTTATCCAGCAAACGCCTGTCCGGGTTTGTCGGCTCCAATAAACGTTACGGCTCAGCCACTGAAGCAGACAAAACCAAACTGCTCGCCTGGCTAAAGGCGCAGCCACAGGTTGCGACGGTAGAACTGGGTGAAATTATTGATGCGAATTACTACATCTAAGTAAATTTCGTTCGCTGTAAAAAAGGCCCGCACAATTTAATTGTGCGGGCCTTTTTATTGGTGTTACTTTTGAAAGTTTGTAAATTAATTACTGAAACTAAATACGGTTTGCTAATGGGTGCTATCGAAGCAGTACCCAATCGAATAGCGCATTGATATTTAATTAAAAAAGTACCACGCGCTTCACGCTGAATCACTTACTGTTTAAATCGTTTCTGCACGGTTCAGTAATGAGTTGAAAACCTTTGCCGGCACGCGCAGGTTGTTGTCCTCCGTGTAGAGTTTACGCAGCTCATCGAATGATGCGTCGGGGTCACGCGAGAGCGCGGCAAGCTTGTCGAAAAACTCCAACTGCTCATCATTAAGCTGCTCGTCCGGTTTAGGCTGCGCGCCCCAGACATCCCAAGGCAGCATCTCCATCTTGTTGAGCGCCGCAACGTCGCGCACCAAGCTCCCTGCGACAAACCAGAGTCCGCGCAGATTAACGAAAGATATACCAAACTTCGACGGGTCGGCTTCAACTGCCCGGCATTGAGCCCAAGCGTCGCCGGCGACAAGGAAGCGGTCGCGTGGCACGTCGAGTATGTCGAAGTCAATCTTCAGCTTCTCTTGCCAAACCTCGTCGAGTTGGGTATCAACCAGAATCCAACGATTTACGGCGGCGTCCCAATATTCACAGACCCAGTGGTCCTCGAAGTAGCCTGGATTGAAATAGGCGCCGAAACCGCAACGCGCCCGAGCCGGAATGCCCTTGGCGCGCAACGTTGAGAGGAGCAACAGCACGAAGTTTCGGCAACGGGAGACAAGCCGTTTTTCGACCGGGCGGGCGACAGTGAGAGGCTGATTGTCAATCGCGAGAAGGCGATTCAGCATCTCTTCGAGAGGGCGAAGATGGATTTCGTTCTTGCGCTGGTCCGGGATATTAAAACCATAGAAGTCGGGCGCGACAACATCATAAATCCCTAGCCCCTGTACGATGCGGACAATGGCGGCGACATCGTTCGGCAGTGCGGCGAGCAGAGGCGCGAATTTGCCGGCAGATGTCATCCCTCCGGGGCGCGAATAAAAGTCGAGTAGCTGTTGTCGTGTCGTCATCTAGTTTTTCTCCTCTGTTCACATGGGATATTTAACCAAGCGCCTTCACTATCAGTGTATCTGGCCCAACCGATGGCAGCCCAACGCCGCAATAAACGGTGGTTTTCAAATTGCACTTTTGCCATAAAATGGAGCGAAGCGGAATGGCAAAAATGCAATTTAAAATCCATCCGTTTAATTGCTTTGTTACGCTTTTGTAGCCAGCAAAACACCACTGCCAACCATAATACTTCCCGCGGCAACATTAAGTGTTTTTGCGGCTCTTGCGCTTTTAAAAAGAAGGCTAGCTTTACTTGCTGCATAAGCGTATGCCGCCATAACACTACCCACAGCTATAGTTGCTACCAGTAAAAGTTGGCCTATTTCGACGACGGTAACGCTCTGTACATTAATAAAAGCTGGAAAAAAACTAACGTAAAAAAGAATGGCCTTTGGATTGCTTAGAGTGGTGACTAGGCCAGCAATGAAATTTGAAAAAAATGACAGTTCAATAATAGGCTTCACTTCTACGGAGCTATATTTTGTTAAAAGCAATTTAATTCCTAGCCAAACCAGGTAAACAGCGCCCGCATATTTTATAAATATAAAGATTCCACCCATTGTGCTTGCAAGCGCAGATAAACCGTAAAGCGATAGAATGATAAAAATGTAATCGCCGAAAACAATACCGAAGACTGTGACTAAACCATGAAAAAAGCCAGATGCCATTGACCTAGCTACGACGGTAAATACTCCCGGCCCTGGAATTACTGCCAATATAACCAAAGCTACAAATAGCGACAACATGCTGGTAATTGTCATGAAGTTTCCTATGCGTACCAGTTTATTAAATGGCTCAAGCCGTATATCCCCTCGCCGTATATCCCCGGCCGTTTATCAGGACGGTCAAGCGGATAAAATATCGTGTTTGCTTATATTTTCACCGCTGACAGGGGTTTGCCAGGCAGGGCTAAAAAATCCCATCCGATTTATTGACGGAAGAATAGACGAAAATTCAAACAATGGAAATAACTGCATATTTCCCCGAATTGACAACCCCACTCTCATCCACTACATCAGTTTGATTGATTTGTTAGTTGCTTTCCCCATCTGCTAGTAATGAAAATAAAACCAAATAAGCCAACCATAATTGCAACATCGGCCACGTTAAATACACCAGTTTTTAAAGAGCCTGCTTGTAACAATATGAAGTCAACTACCCGGCCATCATTTAGAGCCCGATCATATAGGTTGCCAAAACCACCAGAAAGTATAATCAACCCTACAGTAAAGCTATATTTATTCATTGGTTTTACTAGGACATAGGTTAAGCCGCTCACTAGCGCTAGGCCCACTAAAAGCGTGAAAATAATGAACCGAATATTTTCAGGCAGATAAGCTCCAAGACTTAACATAGCGCCAGTATTTTCGTGGTACGTAAGGGTAAAAAAACCGTTTAAAAACGATACTGGCTCTTGCCCTTTAAGAAGAATTACAGCCTGCTGCTTGGTGTAACGATCGCATCCAATCAAAGGTAAGAAAACCAACAAGATAAGTAACACTTTAATTTTCATATGAACTCGATGGCTATATTCGAAAACTAACATTAAGCACAACGGCAATTTGTAAGTTGTGCGTTGTGGAATACTTTTGCAAAGCAAAACTACACAAGCGCAAATTGAAAACTGTCCGACCGTGCAGCGGTGTGTTGCTGCGCCTTGTTATGTCTTTCTATTTTTTCTCACAAGGAAAAGTCTCGATCAAACCGAAAAGAAGAACATCACTTACACCAATATCCAAAGTTTCTTTTGATGATTCAATCTTAACTTTGCTTCGCTCATATTTAACATCAAATATAGCCAGGTAATTTTCTAAGTTCAGAACAAGTGTTTGAGGCTGGCAATAAAGGCGTGACATTTGTTTGAGTTGTAGCATCGAGTTGGCACTATTAAATGATGCTACGATTCCCAGCATATACATTTCCGCAGCCACTTTATCAGTTTTGCGCAGCTCATTAAAAGTAGATATTTTTGTTTGCTTTGCGGTTGGTTCAGCTAAAGCTTTTTCTGACTCTGCTTCTGTTCTCATGGCTTCTGCAGCATCTTTTCGCTTCTGATTTTGCTCCATAGCGCCAGCAATATCAGCCACCTTTGGATTAGCGATCATTTCGTTTATG
>JAJQJO010000431.1 GCA_021323495.1 Cellvibrio sp.
ATGCTGGGATAGGCGATGAGCGAATCATAATCCTTACTAAAACTGGTATGGATTTGTAACCAGAAACTTTCCATCAGCCACCATGCATAGCCAACATTGGAATCCCAATTAGCTACACAGAGAATGACGGGCTTTTTATCAGGCGCGGACAAATTTCCCATCCTGGATTCTCATTTTGTTCAGGCCGTTGAACTGATAACCGAAGTTGGCGATATCTTTGCTATAAAGTGCGGCGACTTTCTGAATCGCTGCATCCGAATAAACTGACGTATAACCCTCGCGTTTTGATGCATTGGTATGTTTCAGGTTTACCTGTTGCAGATTCAGGCGTGCGGCTACCAAATCAAAATCCTGCTGGATAGTTTCGAAATAACCCAGGTGATCGATGATTGGTTGTCCCCATGCGTTGCAAATAAAATCGGATTGGGGCCACAAATGAATATGTGAGGAAAGTCGATCTTCACTGAGCCAGTTGATGACAAAATCGTCGAATGATTGAATATCGCTAAGATTGTCATATGACCACTGCGCATCTTGCTCATTCCAACCGCCACCTTTTAAATAGGAGTAGGCCGAATAGAGCCGGTCCCATGGATTGCGCACAAAGGTAAACTTGAAAAACGAATTGAAATCGCGCCGACCGTAAATCACGCGATACTCTTGCGCTGTATAATGGTAGGGCAATTCTCCGAATAAACTCAGGGCCAGCGAGGTACCGGCGGCCTTGGTGATATGTACAAATACGCATTTATTGGTGTAATAGCGACGCAGGGAAAAATCACCTTTTGGTGATGGAAAGACTTTGTGTTTGAGACTTTCCATTTCCTCCTGGTGGCGTATTTTATAGAGCCAAAACCGCGTCTCCTTGGGAACCAGTTGGGTGTATAGGTTGCGCACCAATTGCATCGTTTATTCTCTTCGTAAATGATCTGGTGGGAAAAGTGCTTATGGCCATTTTCCATCATATTATCAGTGGTGTAAAAATCGTTCGGCAAAGTGAGTAAAGCTATCTGTTTTACCCAGCGCATGAAAGAATGGATTGAGTAATATTTCTTTGGTGTTGTATTGCAGTGCAGTGAGTGTGTCGGCGTTATAGAGTTCTCCTCCTGCACCTTGCAGCACCGCGTGGGCAGCAGCGGTATCCCACTCTGAAGTAAGCCCGAGGCGCGGATATAAATCGGCACTACCTTCTGCCACCATACAAATTTTTAATGAACTGCCTAAATTAACAATAACGGGTTCACTAAAGCGTTTTACCAATTCAACAAATTCATCACTCTGATGTGATTTGCTACCAACAATTTTCCAGCTAGCAGCTGTTGCTGGAACAGGATTGCAGTGAATAATAGTGCGATCATTACCGATTTCCCTAATACTTTGCCCCTGAAGCTGGCCACCGTAATAAAGAAGTTCTTTTGCCGGTGCATAAACGACGCCCCAAACGGGACGATTATTATTAATCAATGCAATATTGACGGTGAATTCGCCGTTACGTTTAATAAATTCTTTGGTGCCGTCAAGCGGATCAATTAACCAGTAACTATCCCACTGGCAACGCGTTTGCCAGTCGATATTGTTGCTCTCTTCGGAGAGTACCGGCAATGTCGGTGAAATAATTGACAGACCATCAATGATGCAATGATGGGCCGCAAGGTCTGCTTCGGTAAGGGGCGAGTTATCGGTTTTGGTCTCAACAGAAAAATCCCTGCCATAAATCGCCATAATTGCATTACCGGCCTTTTTGGCCAGTTGTACCACCGCTGCAAAATCAATTGTGTTATGCATGGATATCCTCCCTGCCAATTACAAACTAAGAATACTTAATATTTGTTTGGTGCTATCTTCGACACTGTTGCGCGACGTATCTAAAGTGAGTTCCGGCGCTTGCGGAGCTTCATAGGGATCGCTAATTCCAGTAAAATTTTTCAGAATACCTTGACGTGCTTTTTTGTATAGGCCCTTGGGGTCACGCGATTCGCATACATTCAGCGGTGTATCAATAAATACTTCAATAAAACTTCCCTGTGCAAAAATAGAGCGAACCATTTGGCGGTCGCGACGGTAGGGGCTGATAAATGCGCAAACCACGATAAGGCCGGCCTCAACCAATAGCTTTGCCACCTCGCCGACGCGGCGAATATTTTCCGCGCGATCAATTTCGCTCATGCCTAAATCTTTATTCAGGCCATGGCGGAGGTTGTCACCATCGAGAAGAAACGACTTTTTGCCTTGACTATGCAGTACAGCATCCAGTGCATTGGCGATAGTTGATTTGCCCGCACCGGACAAACCCGTGAGCCAAATACAGCAGGGTTTTTGTTGCAACAACAGGGCGCGTTGTTCGGGTGAAATTTTCATGTTATGCCAGACTGCTTCGGAAGCCAGCTCGGTTGATTTCACTTCGTAGGGACTAGTGTCATCTTTGCTCATGGTAATTATCCTTGGTGACTGCGCTGAAATTGCGCAATAGTATCGGCATAAATTTGCATCAATCTAATGCCAATCACATCTATATCGAAATGATTTTCAACATAACTGCGTGCGTTGTGTTGCCACTCATGCCATTGGTGGGGATTATCAATAATCCATTTAATTTTTTCGCCAATCGCTGCTGCATTTCTGTCTTCGACTAAAAAAGCAGATGTTCCATCATCGACGCATTCGGGGATCCCGCCAGTTTTGGTGGCGATGACAATTAAACCCGAAGCCTGTGCTTCCTGAATGGCTACACCTTGGGTTTCCTCGTGAAATCCATCCTGTGCCTTTAAGCTGGGTAGAATAAAAATATGCGCTGCCGAGTATATTGCCTTCAGGCGTTCTTCACTTAATCCAGTATGAAAGCTGACGATAGCCCGCATGCTTGCAAGACATAGATATGGCCTTTGTCTTTATGGAATCTGCCTACGGTTAACAGCTCGATCGCCGAATCTGAAGGGCTGGGTTTTGCGGAGAAAGCAAAATCCCGTGTAACTATACCTTGGGGAATAATCCGGATCTTATCTGCTGGTGCACCGAGGTTGAGATATTGTCGCTTGGCGAACTCGGTATTTACCAGGATGACATCGGCAGCATTGATATATTCAGCGCGCATTATCGCCGGCAATTGTGCTACCCCCGGAGGCGGTAAACCATGGAAGGTGACTACAAATGGTACGGCTTGAGCCCGGACAACGGGTAAAAATTTATGGCCGGTAATTTCAAAATGCGAATGGATAATATCAACTTTATGTTTGACGAGATAAGGTGCGAGCACCAACGCTGCAATCAGGTTGCTGGCTTTTGATTTATGGGAGGATAAATAGCGCTGCGCAACCAGCAATCCCCGTACACTCTTGATGACGTTTAGCGGATTGAGAAAGTTGTTGGCAATGGCAAGCAGTATGCCGGCGCCGTGATAGCGCATGTTAATCGTGCTGGTATCAAGTTTGAATTCATCCACTGCAGCAGAATAATGTGCATCACCCGCTTCCATCGAGAGTACGTTTACTTCACCACCATGCTTGACGACCTGGGCGGTGCTATTGGCCAACCAGGGTTGGATTGTGTTGGGGAATTTTGTTGCGATGATCCATGCTTTTAATTTTGGATTCATGCCCTGCCTCGTCTATTCATTCGTATATTTTCATTAACTGCCAGCTCGCGCTCTACAATTAGCGTCTCAACAGGTAATCGCGCAGAATGGGTCTGAGGCGCGGCAGTTGTTGGTGAATTGGGCCAGGGCTAATTAAAAATGAGCGCAACCACCAGCGTAAAGCCGGTAGCTTTTCTCCAGCGCGCCAGCAATCATAGCCAACAACCATTGCGTTCCATGCGCGCGATTTTTTGCGTAAGTGAGGTTCCGGTATTTGTTGGCTTACCCATTCACGGTCAGCAAACATTTTTGCGCGATGGCGATTGGGGCGAAACTCCGAATGCACCCGGATAGCGACGGTGTAGTCATCACAGCTTTTTATTGATCCCAGCTTTGATAGACGACGAAGAAAATCCCGATCTTCCGAATCGGAAAGGTTGGTGTTGAAGGGGCCTGCTGCGAGCGCTGCACTGCGTTTTACAAAAATATTACAGGTAGCGCCTGGGAATGCCGTAAAAATACAGAGATCTGCATAAGTAACAGTTTTTCTAGCAGGTGTTGATGGCAAGTTATTGCCATCGGTAGCACCAAAATAAGTACAACCACCACCGATTACCACCGCTTCGGGATATCTATTCGCGAGCGCAATTTTTTTTTCTATGCAATCTGGTTTGTACATATCATCGGAATCGAGAAATGCAATGTACTCGCCCTGGCTTGCATTTATTCCTCTATTGCGTGCGGTAGCAACGCCAGCATTGTCCTGGCGAAAATAACGAATTCTGGAATCCTGATATTGGCCGATCAATTCGGCGGTATTATCGGTCGAACCATCATCAATAACGATAATTTCAATTTTTTGGTAAGTTTGTTGTAACGCTGAGTTAATAGCTTCACCAAGCAAATGGGCGCGATTGAATGTTGGAATGATCACGCTTACTAATGGCATTGTCGATTTTTCGCTGTGCATGTTGTGATCCCTAAACCATAAAGCCTTTTTCAATCATCATTCGGAAATAATTATTATGGGCATAGAGCTCAGCATAATCGCCATTTGCAATTAGCTTTCCTTCAGCAATCACCACAATTTTATCTGACAACTTTATCGCAGCCGGGCGGTGCGATATCACAATAATTAAAATTTCGTGTTTCAAATTATTGAGCAATTGCATCAAATCATGCTCGGATTCGATATCCAGTGCACTGGTCGGCTCATCTAATACCAGGATTTTATTGTTGCGGTAAAGCGCGCGCGCAATACCAATACGCTGGCGTTGCCCACCGCTAAGCAATTTCCCGTCCTGGCCGAGATTCGTTTCCATTCCTTTTGGCAACTTTTCCACGAATTCCATTGCATTGGCGTCACGTAAGGCGGCAATAACTTTTTCCTGGTCGACATCATTTCTGTCAACACCAAAGGCGACGTTGGCGATTACGTCGTCATCGAGTATAAATATTTGTTGTGGTACATAACCAATGCTGCGTTGGTAAGCATGCAGGTCTTTACCTTGCGCCAGTTTACCATTGGTAAATAATTCGCCACTCGCCGGCGGCAGGAGGCCAAGGATAATATCGGCCAAAGTGGATTTACCTGAGCCGGACGGGCCGGCAATGGTATTAAGCTGACTCTTGGTAAATTTTACCGATACGTTATCCAGCGCGGGCTTGTTGGATTTTGGATAATGGTAGGTAATATTGTTGAGCGAAATTTCCTGGACATCATCAAGCGGTTTGACATTGATTGGTTCATGGGATGTGGTGGGTATATCCAACTGATGTTTCAGGTAAATAGCGACCCCACCGTTTGCGCTCATACTGGATATGGATTTATAGATTTGCTGCATCGTGGGTAGTAGTTTATATCCAGCCAGGGCATAGATGCTCAGCATTGAAACCACATTGGTGGAGTCAGAACTATTTTTCAGTAATAGCACAGCAAATAATAAAATTGCACTGAATGAAACCGTTTCAATCGCAAACCTCGGCAGGTCACCCGAAAGTGCGATATAGGCTGTTGAGTCCAGGCCACGCTTATTAATAGCTTGGTAGTTGCTGGTGTATTTTGTTTCCAGCGCATTTAGTTTGATATCTTTTACACCGATAAAAGATTCTGACATCAGCGCCTGAATTGCGCGGTTGCGCTCAGT
>JAJQJO010000432.1 GCA_021323495.1 Cellvibrio sp.
AGGAGTTCCTCCAGGCATGATGAATTTATAGTTTTACAACGGTGATGGTTTCGCTAACCGACTATCCAAACGAAAGCAGCTGTTTCTGGTTAGAGGCATTCGTTCACTTGCCTGTATGCAAATGATTGAATAGGTAATTGACCGTTTTATGGTTTATTGCCGTTCATCGAGCAGATGTAGAGGGTTGAATGCATCAGTCTCTTTTTTATCTTTAGTAAAATTATTTTTATATTTGATTATGAGAGCGGTTGCATACTAGGATTGGAGTATTCCTGTATACAAGTGATTTTGGCGACAGTGGCGCAATAATTCGTTAAATAAGATTTAATGCCACCAGATAGGTGATCTGCTTGGCGCTTTGGGGTTGCGCTCCAGCAATAGTTGATGGGCTCTCGTTCCCAAGCTCCGCTTGGGAATGCATACTTACCCGCTGCATCGAGCCTGTCACTGCGTTGAAGGTTTCTGGATTAAAAATTATTAATGGAGAAAATAATCATGAAAATAAAAAGCGTATTTGCCTTGGTATTGCTAACACCGTTGATCAGTTTTGCCGACGTTTGCAAAACTACCAAGCCGATCAACATAGACCCTTACATTGCAGAAATCGGCACCCGCAAAGTCACCTTTCTGGCAGTTGATTTTGGTAAAAATAATTGCTGGGCGGTCAATGAACCTGGCTTGACCCAACGCCATGGCCCTTATTCCACCTTTAAAATTCCCCACACCTTAATCGCCTTGGAAACCGGCGCAGTAAAGTCCACTGATGAGCGCTTCGAGTGGGATCAGAAAAAATATCCTGCCAAAGATTTTTGGCCAGAAACCTGGAAACAATCACATACATTGGCATCGGCCTTTAAATATTCAGCGGTCTGGTACTACAAGGCATTAGTGCCACGGATAGAACCCGCAGAATATAAAAAATGGTTAGCAAAATTTCATTACGGCAACCAGGCTTTTACCCCGGGCAGCGATGAGTTTTGGTTAAACAACGAGCTACAAATATCCCCGGTAGAACAAGTGGAGTTTATTGCCTGCCTATTAAAAAATCGCTGCGGTGTTAGCTCCAGTAACTTTGCTGCCTTTGAATCAGTCGCGTTACAAGAAACCAAAAGCGGCCTCTCGCTCTATGCAAAAACCGGCGCAGGTTCAATTGATCCCAATAATAACGATGGCGCGTTTGACGGCTGGTATGTGGGTTATGTAAAAGACGAAGGCGGAAAACCGGTTGCGGCATTTGCGCTTTATATGGAAGCGGAAAGTTTTGCGGCGCTGAAGGATTATCGCAAGCAGTTATCGTTGAAGTTGCTGGGAGATTTGGGACTGTGGGGGAATTAATCTCCGTAGGTTGGCGGTGAGGAACGAACCCCAACACTCGCAATCGCCGACGGCACATTGTTTGATGTATGCAAAAAATAATAACCGGCACAGGAATGTTGGTTTTGGTGGTTGCGGGGATATGGTCATGTTGGGGTTCGTTCCTCAGCCTACGCAGCCCGCACCAACGTACGTTGGCGGATTACCATTTTCCTTATTTATTTTCCCGCCTGACTCTCCTTCAACCACTGCATCGGCGAGAGCCCGCATTGCGATTTAAACGCGCGCGAAAGCGCAACCTCACTGCCGTAGCCTGCTTCTTCTGCAATTAATTTTAATGACTGCCCGTTCTTCAACCATTTCTGCACCAGGCCGATGCGCCAGCGCTGGAGATAATTGGCGGGCGTGTCTCCCATTGCATCGCGGAATTGATTTGAAAAAACACTGCGCGACATGCCCGCGATTTTCGCAAGCCGTTCAACCGACCAATCCTCTTCCGGCTTTTCATGCATAGCCACTATCGCGCGGCGCAATTGCGTGTGCGCCAGTCCCGCCAATAATCCCAACTGTGCGCTGCCGTTCTCCATTAACTCACGCAGCAGCTGCACCAATATCACCTCGAACAACCGGTCGAGCACCGTCTGCCGCCCGCAGTGGCTGGCTTCCGCTTCCGCAAACAGGAGCGAGAGCAAGGGAACGCTGTGGGGTAATTGCCGGAGCGGAATACATACACACGCGGGCAGCGCACTTACCAGCGGATTCGCCGTGCCTCCCTCAAACACAATATGTGCACAGACAAAATCCGCCCCCTGCTCGCTATCGGTAAGAAAGCTGTGCGGTGTCGGGCGCGGATAAAACAGCAGGGTCGGCTCCTCAAGGCTATGGGCTTTGGTGCCTCCATGCCAAACGTCCGCCTTGCCTCTCTTTAATAGATGTAGTTGCCCATAGGGTGTGCTGCCATCCAGGGTATTGATGCCGCACAGCGGGCCGGTTTGAAAGGTGCGGGCGCTAATTGAAAAGTGCCCCAGGAGCGATGCGAGACGGTCAACCATAAAAATACGATTCGTTAAGTTTGGAATACGAATTGTATCAGTTCGTATTCGGATAACCAGCACAATGCTCCTCGTCAACAGCAACAAACAAACATCACAAACACCCACAGACAATCATCAAAAGGAAAAACAGATCATGAAACCTTCACAAATTCTTTATACCGCTAACGTAGTTTCAACCGGTGGCCGCGAAGGCCGTTCAGAGTCCAATGACGGCGCCTTGTCAGTACAACTTTCAACCCCCAAAGCACTCGGCGGAGCCGGTGGTTCAGGCACTAACCCGGAGCAGTTGTTCGCAGCGGGTTACTCAGCGTGCTTCCTGGGCGCCCTCAAATTTGTCGCCGGCCAGGCGCGAGTGCAAATCCCGGCCAGCGCACAAATCGCTGCCGAAGTAGGCATCGGCCCCATCCCAACCGGATTTGCATTGCGCGTGAAATTGGAAATCACCTTGCCCGGTCTGCCTCTGGAACAAGCGCAAGAGTTGGTCGAAAAAGCGCATCAGGTGTGCCCTTACTCGAACGCAACACGCGGCAATATCGATGTCGAGCTAGTGGTTATCGAACAGTAAATTAGAACAGTAAATTCACGCACACATTCTTTTAAC
>JAJQJO010000433.1 GCA_021323495.1 Cellvibrio sp.
GCCCAGCTTGATCAACAGCTAATGGATGCCAACACTACACTCAGTGATGCAACCGTTGTCTATCTCTCGGACGAAAAAGCGTTAACCCCCTATCTGGCAAAACTGGATGATTTGAATAAGCAGGTTGAGAAAGCGGAAACCAATGCGGCCATCACACCGATTATTGAGGTTATCGAAAAGACTGCCGAAGGTTTGGATTTGTTATCCGAATTAATGGGTACACTCAAAGTGGACGACGCCACCATACGTACCCGTATTGTGGATGCAATTTCAGAGGTTTACGCCAAGCTCAACCAAAGCCGTGCAAACGCCAAACATAAACAAAAGAATTTCGGTTCAGCAGAAGCCGTTGCGCAATTTGGTGCGCAATTTAAATTGTTCTCGCAAAGTATTTCCCATGCCCTGGGCTTGTCAACGACTCCTGAAAAGTGCGATGAGCAGCTATCAAAATCCCTGGTGCGTCTGGAAGAGCTGGAAGGTCAGTTTAGCGAATACGATCAATTCCTTGCCGATATTATGGCCAAGCGCGAAGAAATTTATGAGGGTTTCCAGGAGCACAAACAGCGCCTGCTTGATGAGCGGCAAAAAAAGGCGCAAAGCATTACCGATGCCGCTGCCCGGATTCTCGCCAGTATTGAAAAGCGATCGCTCGCGATTACTAAAGCAGAAGAACTGAATACCTATTTTGCATCCGATGCGCTCGTGTTAAAAATTGGCGATCTACTCGTCCAATTAAAAGCATTGGATAGTGCGGTTAAGGCCGACGATATAGATGCGCGCTTTAAAGCGATTCGCGGCCAGGCCTTGCGCGCCCTGCGCGATAAGACCGATATTTTTGAGGAGGGTGGCAATGTTATCAAGCTCGGCCCGCGCCATAAGTTCAGTGTTAATACCCAGGAACTGGATCTAACCCTTATCCCGCGCGAAGGCGAGTTAAATTTCCATCTTACTGGCACTAATTATTATGCCGTGGTGAATAATCCGGAATTGCTCCAGCTAAAAGATTACTGGAGCATGGTGCTGGAATCAGAAACAGCGAGTGTGTATCGCGCTGAATATCTCGCCGCGCTGATTCTTGATGCGGCGGAAAACCATGTGGGTGGTTTATCGCCAGACCTTTTACATGAAGCCCTGGTGGATGATGAAAAACTCGGCAAAATTGTGCGCGACTTTTCCGCTCCCCGCTATAAAGAAGGCTACCAAAAAGGTATCCATGATCAGGATGCGGCCCTAATCCTGAAAGAATTAATTCCGGCAATAGATCGCGCCGATCTACTCAGGTTTGATCCGTTATCGCGCGCTCTGGCGCAGGTATTTTGGGCCAATATTAAAGAGTTTGCGCTCACATCAACATCCCAGGGTTCATCGCTTTCGTTTGAAACCTGGAAAGACCGCGCTGTATCTGCAAAACATATGCAGCGTTTATTCGCAAGCATGGACGCGCTGCAAATTCTGGTTGCGGAGGTAGTAGAAACTTTTGCTGAATTTATCCAGCATCATCCGATCCCGGCAACGGCGTTAGAGATTCGCCGTGCTGCTGAATATCTGGTGGAGGAATTGGCGCGTGAGCGTTTGGAGTTTATTACCAGCAAATACGCGGTTGAACTGGTCGATGCATTTAAACAATCATTGGATGATGAAACCTGGCGTCATTACCAGGAAGTCGCCAACAAAATGCAGGGTTGGCCCGCGGAGCGCTGGAATTTAACCAATGCATGGTTGCAGGCCCTGGTTAAAGATAAGCCTTTGGCTGCGAAAGCGCGTTATATTCCCGAAGCGATTGCGTTGTTAAAAAGCGACCAGCGGTTGGATCGGCGTTTTACTGAAGTGGAAATAGAGTTGCGTATCAGCGGTTTGATGGGTGACCACCCGCTGATCCAGGATCGCACCCTGGCATTTTCACTGGATTCTTTTGTGTTGCGTCTTGCGCACCATCGCCAACTGGTCGTGCCGCAGTACCAGCGTTATTTACAGGTGCGCCAGCAGATTGTTGAGCAGGAACGCAATGGTCTGCGCTTGAATGAATTTAAAGCCAAACCACTCAGTTCATTTGTACGTAACCGTTTAATTAACGAATCTTATTTGCCGCTTATTGGCGATAACCTCGCCAAACAAATGGGCTCCCTCGGCGCTACCAAACGTACCGATTTAATGGGTATGTTGATGATGATCTCGCCACCGGGTTACGGTAAAACAACCCTGATGGAATATGTAGCGAATCGCCTGGGTTTGATTTTTATGAAAATCAATTGCCCATCACTGGGGCACGATGTGCTGTCGTTAGATCCCGAACAAGCACCCAATGCCACTGCAAAACAGGAGTTGATCAAACTTAACCTTGCATTGGAAATGGGCAATAACGTGATGTTGTATCTGGATGATATCCAGCATACCCATCCGGAATTTTTGCAAAAGTTTATTTCCTTGTGTGATGGTACGCGGCGCATTGAAGGTGTCTGGCAAGGCGAAACCAAAACTTATGATATGCGCGGGCGCAAATTCTGTGTGTGCATGGCGGGTAACCCTTACACTGAATCCGGCGACGCATTTAAAGTGCCGGATATGTTGGCCAACCGCGCTGATATTTATAACCTCGGCGATATCCTCGGCGGCATGGAGGAGCAATTTGCGCTGAGTTATATCGAAAATGCCCTGACCTCCAACTCCGTCCTGGCGCCTTTGGCCCTGCGTGACATGCAGGATGTTTACAAGTTTGTGGCCATGGCAAAAGGGGAGGAGGTGGCAACCACCGACTTGAGTCATCAATATTCAGGCGCAGAAGTAAATGAAATTGTCGGGGTGATGAAAAAACTTTTTGCGATCCAGCAAGTGGTATTGAAAATCAACCAGCAATATATAGCGTCTGCGGCGCAGGATGATAAATACCGGGTCGAGCCTTCGTTCAAGTTGCAGGGCAGTTATCGCAACATGAATAAAATGGCGGAAAAAGTTTCGGCAGTCATGAAT
>JAJQJO010000093.1 GCA_021323495.1 Cellvibrio sp.
CGGCTGTGGGTGTTTGACAAATTGCGCCGCGACAATCAAGCCCCCGGCGCTTATGGCGCAAACATTACCTATGACTTACCCGTCACGCGCCCCAAAATCCCAGTCCCTTACGAACTACAACCTCTTGCACAAGCATCACAGGACCGTTAACCAATGAGTAATATGCTTTACACCACGACCTTACCCGGCAATGGCCATTGGTCATTGGAATTGCGCCGCGGCAGTTTGCTGAAAATTACCGATATTGAAGGTGGTGCCAATGTCGGTATGCTGTTTTACAACCCGCGTAATTTTTTGGAACGTTACAACGCCCCTGACACACTCAAGTGTCAGCACACGTTTAAATTGCAGCGCGGAAATTGTTTGTATTCCGATATGGGACGGATTTTTGCCTCGGTTATTGAAGATTATTCCGCAAATGGCGAGGGCAATTGGCACGATACAATCTGTGGAAGCAGCACTGCTGAACAGATAGAAAAACTATGGGGTAAACGCGACTACCAAAGCCATCGCAACCAATGGCTACAAAATGGCTACGATGCATTTCTGGTGGAACTGGCAAAATACGGTTTGGGTCGCGCCGACATGGCAGCCAATATCAATTGGTTTAGTAAAGTGATTGCTGATGATCACGGCAACATCAAACTCGATACTAAAAACCGCAGCGCAGGCAATAGCCTGACCCTGCGTTTTGAAATGGATACGCTGGTCGTGATGCATGCTTGCCCGCATCCGCTAAATACATCTGAACGCTATCCATTTACGTCAGTGCAACTCGAATTGGGTGAAGCTGATCCGGTCACTGATGATGACTACTGCAAAAATTTCTGCGAAGAAAACCAACGTGGATTTCAAAACAATTCGCTTTACTATTTATCGGCAAAATAGTTTAGCGGCGAAACAACTTAACAGCCAAATAGCAATTCGGTGAAGCGGGACAATATCTTATACGCGACCGACCAAGGCATGGACGACCCACATGGATGTGGGAAGTGCAGCAATATGTGTGGAACATATGCTGCTGCCGAAGTCGGGCCTACATGGACGTATTTACGGCGTGTCGCGCATAAGAGATTGTTCCCCAGATTCGCACATGATTATCCAGTTGAGGCACGACATGTCACACATCCAAAGCAACCTGCATCCAGAAACTGCGTTCTCCACTCACTATGTACCCGCAGGCGATTATTTTCTTGGCGAAATAAAACAAGGCCAGACATTTCGCATTGTCGATTTAAAAGGCAACCAGGCGGCCGACGTTTTATTTTATAACGCCAAAGATCCAAGTGAACGCTACAGCGCCATGGATACTATCCGCAACCAGGGGAATTTGTACTTATCGGCGGGCACTAAATTAATGTCTAACGCCAACCGCGAGTTATTGGAAATAGTGGCCGATACTTGCGGCCGCCACGATACCCTCGGTGGTGCCTGCGCAACGGAAAGCAATACCGTGCGTTACAGCTTGGAGAAGCGCTGCATGCATGCGTGCCGCGACAGCTGGATGCTCGCCATTGCCGAACATCCGGAATTTGGTATCAGTAAACGCGACATCACCCACAACATTAATTTTTTTATGAATGTGCCTGTTACTGCCGATGGCGGATTAACCTTTGAGGATGGCATTTCTGCTCCGGGTAAATATGTGGAGCTGAAAGCTAAAATGGATATTGTTATGTTGATCTCCAATTGCCCGCAATTAAATAATCCGTGCAATGGCTACAACCCGACACCGATTGAAGTTATCGTCTGGAATTAAATTATATTTTTTAAATTGGCGTAGGTGCCTTAATGAATTCTTCAGTGGACGACCACTGTCGTAATAAATACCAGCAGGACGACCTGCCGGAGCAGAATATGTTTACCAAAGTATTAATCGCCAACCGCGGTGCCATAGCCACACGCATTATTCGCACCTTAAAGAAACTCAACATAAAATCCGTCGCCATTTATGCCGAATCCGATGCAGACTCACTGCATGTGCGTATTGCCGACGAAGCATTTTCGTTAGGTGAAGGAGCTGCGGCACAAACCTATCTGGACCGCAAAAAAATTATCGCCATTGCACAGCAAACTGGCGCACAGGCAATTCATCCCGGTTATGGATTTTTAAGCGAGAATTCAACTTTCGTTGCCGAATGCGAAGCTGCAGGTTTGGTGTTTATTGGCCCGACCGCGGAACAGATGATTACTTTTGGCTTAAAACACAAAGCGCGCGAATTGGCACAGGCTGCCAATGTGCCCCTCTGCCCCGGTACCGATTTATTAAAAAGCCTTGATGATGCAAGGATAGCGGCGGCAGAAATTGGCTATCCGGTTATGCTTAAAAGTACCGCTGGTGGCGGTGGCATCGGCATGCAACTATGCAATAGCGAAGCTGATTTGGTGGGCGCGTTTGATTCGGTAAAGCGCTTGGGCAAAAACAACTTTGCCGATGATGGTGTGTTTCTGGAAAAATTTATCGCCGCCGCACGCCATATAGAAGTGCAGGTATTCGGTAATGGTAGAGGCACCGCTGTGGCCATCGGCGAGCGCGACTGCTCAAGTCAACGGCGCAATCAGAAAGTGGTAGAAGAATGCCCGGCCCCGAATTTACCGGACACACAGCGTAACGCCATGCTGCGTACCGCCGAGCAGCTACTATCCTCCGTCAGCTATCGCAATGCGGGCACAGTGGAGTTTATTTACGATTCCATTGATGAAAAATTTTATTTCCTTGAAGTGAATACGCGTCTGCAAGTAGAGCACGGAGTTACCGAGGAAGTGTATGGTGTCGATCTGGTAGAGTGGATGTTACGCCAGGCAGCGGATGATCTCGGTGATATCAAAGCATTGCGCGATCAACTTTCACCGAAGGGCCACGCTATCCAGGTACGTGTTTATGCTGAAGACCCGGCGTTGAATTTCCAACCCTGTGCCGGTTTGCTGAGCAAGGTTTCGTTTCCGGCGTTAAATAATAATCTGCGAATTGATCACTGGATTGAAAGCGGGATTGAAGTCCCTGCATTTTTTGATCCCATGCTCGCCAAAATTATTGTTCACGGCAGCGATCGCAATCAGGCGCTGGCCGAATTATCAATCGCATTAGCCGACACCTACCTCTACGGCATCGAAACCAATATCGGTTATTTACGCGCACTGCTGCAAGACCCGACGCTCTTACAGGGCCGCATGACCACTCGATATTTAAATAGCTTTGTTTACCAGCCCGCACGTATCGATGTGATCCAGGGTGGAACCCAAACGACTATCCAGGATTTTCCAGGCCGCTCAGGTTACTGGCATGTGGGTGTGCCCACCTCAGGGCCCTTTGACAGCTATTCGTTCCGCCTGGGCAATCGCCTGCTAAATAACCATGAAGACGCGGCAGGTCTGGAGATTACCCTGCAAGGCCCAACATTAAAGTTCGGCTGCGCCACCAAAATAGTCCTGACAGGTGCGGCGATAGATGCAAAGCTCGACGGCGAGCCACTTCAACCTTATGTAATTATTTCAATCGCTGCCGGGCAACAATTACAATTGGGGCGCATCACTGACCAAGGTGCACGGACTTATTTGTTGGTAGCGGGCGGTATCCAGTGCCCGGATTATTTAAACTCAAAATCCACTTTTACCCTTGGCCAATTCGGGGGCCACAATGGCCGTGCATTGCGTGCCGGCGATGTACTCGCACTGGACGCAACTGTTTGTAATGCTGATGTCGCTACAATAGAAATCAGTGATGAATTAAAACCGCAGATTGGTAATCACTGGCAATTCCGTGTCATTTACGGCCCACACGGCGCACCGGATTTTTTCACGACCACGGACATCAACACATTTTTTAATACCGACTGGGAAGTACATTACAACTCCAGCCGTACCGGTGTGCGCTTGATTGGTCCCAAACCTGAATGGGCGCGGACATCTGGTGGCGAAGCAGGTATGCACCCATCCAATATTCATGACAATGCCTACGCATTTGGCACGGTGGATTTTACCGGCGATATGCCCGTAATACTCGGTCCCGACGGTCCATCGCTCGGCGGCTTTGTTTGCCCGGCGACCGTCATCAGCGCCGATTTATGGAAGCTGGGCCAAGTGCGGGCGGGCGATAAAATCCGCTTCTTGCCAGTTACCATCGACGATGCAGTTGCCATTGAAAAAACGCAAAACCAATCGCTAGGCTCACTGGAGGTCATTCGGCACCACTGGAACTCCAGTGAATTAACATCGCCCATTATAAAAACATTGGCCGCAGCAGAATTTGGTGAAAATATCGTATACCGTGCCGCAGGTGATCATTTCCTGTTGGTCGAATACGGCGCGCTGGAACTGGATATCAAATTGCGCTTCCGCGCCCATGCGCTGATGCAATGGCTGGAGCAAAACAGCCTGGACGGTATGCGCGAAGCCACTCCCGGCATTCGCTCGCTGCAAATTCATTATGACAGCCAGCAACTTCCTCTAACGACTTTGTTGGCCCATCTCGAGCGTGGTGAGCGGGAGCTAGTGCAACAGCTTGCTGAACTGAGCGTGCCCTCGCGCATAGTCCATATTCCGTTGAGCTGGGATGATGAAGCCTGCCACCTGGCAGTACAAAAATATATGCAGTCCGTGCGCGCCAATGCGCCCTGGTGCCCGAGTAACCTGGAATTTATTCGCCGCATTAATGGTTTGGAATCCATTGCCGATGTAAAAACTATTTTATTCAGCGCATCCTATTTAGTGATGGGACTGGGAGATGTCTATTTGGGCGCTCCGGTCGCTACACCTGTTGATCCACGACACCGGCTGGTTACCACCAAATATAATCCCGCGCGTACCTGGACCGCAGAAAATTCGGTTGGCATTGGCGGCTCTTATTTGTGCGTCTATGGTATGGAAGGCCCCGGCGGTTACCAATTTGTCGGTCGAACATTGCAAATGTGGAATCGCTATCGCCAAACTAAAGAATTCAAGCAACCCTGGTTATTAAATTTCTTCGACCAAATCCGTTTTTACGAAGTAAGTGCCGCAGAATTGCAACACATTCGCCGCGATTTCCCACAGGGCCGCTATCCAATCAAGATCGAAGAGGGCCATTTCAGCCTGAGTGAATACGAATCATTTATCGCCAGCAATCAGGATTCTATCGCCAGCTTTACCGCCCAACGGGAACAGGCTTTTGCAGAGGAATTGGCACACTGGCATGCAACCGGGCAATTTAATTATCAACAAGAAGAATCGATCGAGGAAGATGAAGCATCGGCGCTACCTGAAGATGCCATCAAAATTGATAGTTCGGTATCTGGCAGTGTCTGGCAAACCCAAGTGGAAATTGGCCAATCTGTAAAAGAGGGTGATGTCTTGCTAATTCTTGAATCCATGAAAATGGAGATTAATATTTATGCACCCTGTGCAGGCACCGTCAGCCACATCCTTAAAGCTAATGGGGCACGAGTGCAAGCCGGACAAACATTAATGTTATTGGAAGAAACTTGATACCATCTACGATGATTTATCGATTATGGCAAGGATGCCGATCACATACCCATCATTTAATAAAAAATCAGCGCACGAATTTGTTTTTAAAAAAATAACTCTATTTCCAAAATCGATAAAACTACTTTTCCCGCCAAATAATTGCATTGTATTTACCGTCTATCGACCACCAGCAAACAGCAACTAAAAAGGCACGCTGATTGCAGGACGAATGCATCTTTACCTAAACGTATTTGTTGCCAGGTCATTTCAAATAGTAAATAGCCTGCTTAATACCCTTATAATATTTCATTATTTTGGCAAGGAGGTTGTTGTGACATTTCGACACGATATTAACGGGTTGCGCGCGATTGCAGTCATTGCTGTGGTGCTTTATCACTTTGGTGTGACCGGCTTTGATGGCGGATTTTCCGGAGTTGATATATTTTTCGTCATTTCCGGTTATCTGATGACCGGTATAATTTTTTCAAAAATCGAACAAAATCGTTTTAACCTCATTGATTTTTATCTCGCCCGAGCGACCCGCATCATCCCTGCCCTCGCCGTACTTTGTATCTTGTTACTTATCGCCGCCTGGTTTTTCTTACCTCCCTATGAAATGCGCACCTTTGGGAAACACATCTTTGGCGCATCCAGCTTCTTGTCCAATATTATTTTTATGAAAGACAGTGGTTACTTTGATGGTGCTGCAGATGAAAAATGGTTATTACACACCTGGTCCCTCTCGGTAGAGTGGCAATTTTATATTTTGTATCCGCTGCTAATTATCGCACTGCGCAAACTGCTATCGGCTAGCACTACTCGCTGGATCCTGGTGTTTCTTGCCAGCTGCTCCTATTTACTGTCGGTTTTTTTCCCGGAACGATTGCACGACGCTGCATTTTATTTGCTGCCAACAAGAGCATGGGAAATGATGGCCGGCGGACTTATATACGCCTTCAGCCTGCAAGCAGCGCAAAAAACAAAAATAATGACAGAGTCAATAGGGATAGTGTTATTAGCTGGATCAATCATCCTGCTGAATTCAAGCTATGCGTGGCCCGGTAGTTTAGCTGCGCTCCCAGTGCTTGGGGCCGCATTAATTATTATCGCAGCTAACGAAAAATCTTTTATAACCAACAATCCTTTTATGCAATACATGGGAACCATATCCTACTCACTTTATTTATGGCACTGGCCGGTAGTGGTAGCCTTTAACTTGCTCGAACTAAAAGAAAGTAGTTGGGGCATTGGTGGCGGAATTATCCTATCGCTGATATTCGCAATGCTATCCTACTATTTGGTTGAACGCCCTTGGCGAAATGCTTTTCCCAAAAAGCTTCCACAAATATTTCCCGTGCTAGGTTATGCCAGTGTTACTGGCGTTATCGCAGTAGCAGGGTTGGGAATCTTCTATTTACAAGGCGTCCCTTCACGGGTAGATAATTTCGTAGCCATTGCTGACAGTGAACAAAATAATCGCAATCCACGCACAGAATGCTTTGTTGTCCCCAATAAAAACCCAACATCCCCCATGTGTGTACTGGGTGAGGACAAGGATAAAATCGCGGCAATTGTAATTGGTGATAGTCACTCAAATGCCACTGTCAATGCGGTTGTAGCCGCAACCCCGAAAGAGAAAGGAGGTATACTTTTTCTAGGTGCAGATGGCTGTACTGCTATGATGAATTTATCAACGCCCTATTTTTTCAGCTGCGGTGAATACAATAAAAAAATTATTAGTTATCTGGAATCCAATATGATTGGTACGCCCATCATAGTTATTAACCACATCACCCAAAATCTCCTGACACCCAACAAGAATGAAGCAAAAAAGCCGGTTTATTTAGCTAATCTACCGAATACCTCGCCGGATTTTTCAGACAAATTCAAGCAAGAATACCAGACACAACTATGCAACCTTACCAGCAAGCACCCTGTGTATGTTGTCCAAGCTATTCCAGGCATGAATGTCAATGTTCCGCAAACTATAGTCAGGTCGATGATGTATAAATCGGAAAAAATTGATGTGGCGCTTCCCCTGGCTGAGTACTACGAAAGCGAGAACGGAATAAGGGCGTTTTTGCATGATGCAATAAAAACCTGTAAAGCACACGAACTGGACCCTGTAGCATATCTGTGCAACGAAACAAATTGCCTGGGCTCGATTAATCATCGCCCTCTTTATTATGATGATGACCATCTCAGCGAATATGGCAATCGCCTGCTTGTTCCGATGTTCCGTGACATTTGGACTGCACGGGCAACGACCCTGGGTCAAAATTAACAGCGACATTTAGTCACCCAAAATCGACCCCGCTCATTTTTTATTTTCGCCAATAAAAAACCCGGCACAAGGCCGGGTTAAGCATCTCAGGAGAAACTAATTCATTGTGCGCTGTTCACGCAAAGTGCCAATAACTGCCTCCAATGCACGGTCAAATAACATACCATCATCCAAAATTGTCAAACGCTTGGTCTGTAATGCAATCGCCAGACTTTCGCGGCTTTCTTCTGCGACCTTCATACCCGAACGATTTACAAAAATATATTTACCTACCGAGCGAATAATCGCGGCCAGACGGCAGCGGTATTTTTCTCCAGCTTCAGCTTGCATTTCAAACCATGTGCCTTGGGTAATATTATTCACCAATGCCAAATGTTGCTGATCAGCCTGAATAGCTTCACTTATCGTCTCTTCCGCAACTGTATCGCCAGCATCCTGAATAACGTCGGCAGGTTGCGCCGCTACGGAAGCTTCAGCGACAATCTCGATTACCGCGTTGCCAATTTGATTTTCTACCGGTGGGGTATTCTCAGCGGCCTTTGTCGCAGGTTCATTTACAACAGCTGCGGCCTCAACAACTGCGGCTGTCGGTGTTTGAGCCTTGACTTTTGCTTCAGCATTAACTGCCAATTGGGCGCGAACCTGTGCCTCGACCATTGCCGCTTTCATGCTGGCATTTTTGGCCGCCAATTCACTGGCCTTGGCTGCCAAATCTGTTGCTGATACAGCGGGCACCTCGACCTTGGGTTTCGCATCACCACGCAAACGTGCCAGATGCACGGTTTCCAATTGCTTGAATAAATTAGTAGTTTCAAAGGGACTAAACGAAATACTTTCCAAACCAGTACGGAGTTTTTGCAATAGTTCAGGCACCAACTTTAATAAACGCTGACGATTATCTTTGTCCATCGCAGCTGTTACGCTCCACACCAACTGCTGGGCAGTCGTTGAACAATTGCGCCATTCATCGCTTTCAATCCCTTGTTTAAGCGAGGTAATAAACATCACGTTTGCCCAAGCTTCGCGCAACAATTTAGTCACCGCTAACGGCAACTCCTTACCAGCGCAAATACGATTTAATTCGGTATCAACTTGCGCGCGAGCACGCTCGGATTTGGCCTTGCCATCTTCAGCATCAATGGTCCGCTGCTCAAGAATTTGCGCGCGACGTTTTTCTTTATCAAGGAATGAACGGAAATCTACTAACAATCTTTCGAAGATACCCATATCCGTATCAAAATCAGTCAGAATCGAACGTACAGTTTCCTCCATTTTATTAAAGAGGCTGTCTTTACGTTGATTTTCTTCGCTGGATTCCTGCCACCCCAAACAAGCCATTGCCATTTCGTTCAGCAAACGGCGGGCGGGATGACCACCTTTACTAAAAAAGGTTTTATCAGCGATTGCCACTTTAACCATTGGGATCTGCAAGCGGCCAATCAAGGCCTTCATCGGCGCTGCGAGATTACGATCATCCAGAATAAATTCAAACATCATACTTACCAGGTTGATCACATCGTCATCAACCTGATTAATTGCAGCGGCTGTTTGGGTTTCATTACGCAACAAGTCACTTAACAAGTTGCGCAAATTAACAGGCGATCCACTTGCAATCGGAGTACTGATAGTATTTTGTTGCTGCGCCAGCGACAGGATCTTGATTAAATCCTGCGTAGTAATTTCCTCACCAGGTAATTGCACCCGCGGGGCACCGCGATTGGCTCCCAGCAAATCACGCAGCTGATGTAACACCTGATTGGTTTGGTCATCATAACTTTGCACCAAACCGCCAGTTTCAGCACCCGCTTTTGACGAAGCTGGTCCATACTGGGCGCTAATGCCTTGCCCATATTGATCGGCAGTTGAAGATGCGGAAGGTTTTTTCACACGCACGTCTTGTTTTAATGACGGCAGGATATTGGCATCAATCAAAGTTTGATTAAGCACTTCAAAAAGTTTGCCCAATTTTGTCATTACAATATTGTCAAATAACTTGAACAAAACCAGTTTTGCTTTTACATCTACATTCAGTGCTTTGGTAGCATCAGTAAATGCGTTGCAAATAACATCAACCCCTAAAGGATTATTCTTTTGATAGACCTTGGTGGGCACCAGATGATCTATACGCAATGTCAAATGCTGTATAGGTTCGGCAAACTGCTCATTAGCCTTGTTGACCATGCCATCAACAGCCACCATCTCTTCAAGCTCATCATTTTTAACCAGGGACAAATCATCTAAAGAGACAGACTTTTCCCCGGCTTGCTTTTCATCACGATAAGCACTCGGATCAAGCAACTGTGCAAAACTGATATCAATACTGCGGAAAAATGAGGTCTCCATCGCGCGGCGACGGATGCGCACCTCGCGCATAGAATCAAAGAAGATATTTTGGTCGTGATTGTTATTGGCTTTGTCCGCCAACTCAAACATGGCATCATCCACTTTATCGAACAACTCACGTAGAAAAAGCTGCAACTGCTGCCGTGCTTTATCGCGCAAAGTATGCATAGCCGCTGGCAAACGCGCGAGCGCCACCTGGGAATTAGCGGCGGAATTGCGCTCTACATTCAAGTGAACAACCTTTTTGGGGTCAGACTTCATCTGTTCGGTCATGGTGGATTACCATTAATTAATACTTGCGTAAGGGAAGTATAACCAAGGGAAAGACACACCAAGAGGGCAAATGATAAGATCGAGAGAGATATCACAAAAAGCTATAACCAATCCTTCATCTTATGGTTTTTTAAGTAGCTTTTGGAATTAGACGAAGACTAGAACGCCAAAACAGCCTATTTTGCACCTTATAATGTTTAATTATTCGACACTTAACATGAATATTTTATATAGCCATAACCTACCATCCCTAGCACAAGATATAGCCAAAAACGTGTCTCTAGCACTTGCCGAAGACATCGGCTCAGGCGATATAACAGCGCAACTCATCCCTCTCGACCAAATCGCTGAGGCAACGGTGATCACTCGTGAAAATTGCGTTTTTTGTGGCAAAGGCTGGGTTGAAGAAGTTTTTCGGCAGCTTGATCCTGAAGTACAAATCACTTGGAAAGTAGAAGATGGACAAGAGGTCGCAGCCAATAGCTGCCTCTTTACTTTAAAAGGCAGCGCTCGCAGCTTGCTGACAGGTGAACGCACCGCCTTGAACTTTGTGCAGACCTTGTCAGGTACGGCCACTACCAGCCGCCATTACGCATCCCT
>JAJQJO010000094.1 GCA_021323495.1 Cellvibrio sp.
GGGATAAGGCTCTACCAAATCATAAATACCATCCCACTGTTGGCTCCACATATTGCCGAGCAAATGCGCTGGAATGGGTTTATCCAGTGGAACCTTGTCAGCGCCATACTGTTTGGCAAGATCGGTACGGACTTTACAATGCAAGGCCTTATACAAGGGTTCTACTTGCAACCATAAACGCTCCACATCCGCTTCAAATTCGCTGGCAGGCATGTCGTATCCCGATTTCCAGGACGCGCCCAAATCGCTAAAACCATAAGCGCGTGCACCGGCATTGGCAATCTCAATGTAGCGCTGATAATCCGAGCGATAGGCGCGTGCCACACTGTGCCATCCGGCCCAGGCATCGACCAGTTCGTTATAATCACGGCTCTTGGCAAGCACATCCGAAAGCTGGTTTAAATCGCGGCAATTTTCCGTAGCCCCTTTTTCGGGAGTATTTTTTTCAGAAATGCTTTTTTCAGAAGCACTTTGTTCAGAAGCGCCTTGTTCGGAAGTGCCCTCAGGTTTGCAATATTTTCCAGCGCCGTAAACACCTTCCATATGAGTACCAAGGCGGGCAAGTTCGGCGCGCGCCTCAGGTGTATCCGGCGGTAATAATGTTTTGCCTTGGGTCAGATTTATATAAGCCTTTTTTGTTTCGGCAGACATAGGAGCATCTTTATAGAGACGCGCCTCTGCCAGCACTTCTTTTTCCAGCGCCATGAATTTTTCATTCGCTTTGGTGGCGAGCAGCGCTGTATCGTCATTGATATAAGTGACATACGTCCATTGCGCCGCATTATATTCGTAGAAACTATCGAGGTATTTTTTATTGACCTCAGCGATAAATTCATCCACTGATTTAGCAGGCGCCGAACTGGTTTGCTCACTATTGGATGGGGCTTTACTACAAGCCACCAGGCCGCAGATCGCAATCCCGGAGAATAAAATATTGCGCAATTTACTTGGTTTTTTCATCACCCTACCCTGTTAAGCATTAATTAATTCCGCCCATACCGCGTTTAAGCAGCGGTGAAATCACCAACAACACTACGCCTGCACCAACACCAACCAAGGTCAAATATTCAAATAAATCCGTGTAGGTGACGAGCATGGCTGCAACATCAGATCTAGCCGACGTATCGATTGAAGCCAATTTTGATAAGCGGGTTGCAAGGGTTTCAGACAATGCTGTTGCCACAAACCAGGTACCCATGCTCACACCCACAACACGCGGAATTGATAGTTTGGTAACGGCAGACAAACCAATCGGCGATAGGCATAACTCACCAGTGCTGTGGCATAAATAGGCGAGCACAAACCAAAGGGTCGCAACCTTGCCAAGATCATTAGGAAATTGCGCACCTAGCACCAAAGCACCAAAACCCAAACCGGCGAGAATAGTACCTATTGCAAATTTTACCGGTGTGGATGGATTGAGGCCGCGCGCATCCAACCATGGCCAGAGCAGCGCAAAGGGAACTGCTAACAACATAATAAACGCAGGATTCAGTGCAGCAAATTGACTGGCGCCGATGGTTGCGCCAAATACATCGCGATCCAGCACGCGGTCTGCAAATAGCGTCATTGATGCAGCGGATTGCTCGAACAGAGACCAGAAAACAATGGTAGAAACAATCAATACCATCAACACCAACGTGCGCGTAAATTCTACGCTGCGATGCCGGGCAAATCCGTAAAAAATAAATACCAGCAATGCAATTAATGCAGCGTAAAGCCAATATTCTGTTGCAGCATCGGAAACCTGAAATACGTGATTTTGGGTAAACACACTGCCAATGCCTACAAAAATAACTATCGCTGTCAGAGCATAGAGAGATGTTTTGGATTGCCATGGGTTGGGATGAATCATTGCGTAAGCAAGTATGCCAACAACACCTAACAACAAGAAAATATTTTGGGTGATATGCACAACCGGTTCGCTTTGCACCAGCCACCAGATCAATGGCAAGGCAGCAATGCTCGCAATATAAATCCACCATTCGTGCTTGATACCCGCAAGTTTTGTAGCCAGCCATTCCGGATTGGGTGATTCCGCATAGCCTTTTAAATATCGTTGACCAAATAAAAAAGTAATCAACCCGAGAATCATGCCAACGCCAGCCAAACCAAATCCGTATTTCCAACCATAGGTTTCACCTAGCCAGCCGCAAACTAATGTCGCAACCAACGCGCCAACATTAATCCCCATATAAAAAAGTGTAAAACCGGAATCACGACGTGGATCGTTTTCGGGATAAAGTTTGCCGACGATTACCGAAATATTAGGTTTTAAAAAACCCACGCCGATAACGATAAATGCAATAGCCGTATAAAACACATTGAGCGCGGCGGTGTCCTGCTTGGTCACTTCATTCGCGAGCACAGTCCCCGCTGCCAAGACTTCACCCGTTGCCAGAGTCAACGACTCAGTCAACACAGTGCCCGCGGCGTAATGCACCGCCTGCTGCCCCTCGACTGCCATTAAAAAATGACCTATGGCCAACAAAATTCCGCCGAATAAAACGGCGCGGCGCGAACCCAAATAACGATCCGCAATCAACCCACCAATTACCGGCAAGGCATAAACCAATCCGGCGTAGGCACCTAGAATATCCAGGCCTTGGTTATCGGAAAACAAATGGTATTTAGTGAGGTATAACAGCAGGATAAATTTCATCCCATAGAATGAAAATCGCTCCCACATTTCTGTTGCAAAACAAACATACAAGCCTTTGGGATGGCCGAGAAAATCACCGCCAGTGGTAGATTGATTCATAAAAGAGTTATATCCAGATGAGTTCAGCAGGGTCGATTAACCGACCCTACTGAAGGCAGCGAAGTTTGTCAATTCAACGCATTAACGCTTAGAAAGTGTATTCAGCGCGGACATAGTAAGTGCGGCCAAACGCATCGGTATAACGTGGGTCCCAACCTACCTGATGACCTGAACCGCTAGTGCGCAGCGACAAGGGAGGCTCCTCATCCAGCAAATTATTTATACCAAACGTTAAGCCCAATTTATCATCCATCAGTTTGGCAATGGTTTGATAATTGACGGTGTAATAGTCGGACACATCTAATTGTACTGGCGTGTCGGTGGAAAAATCCGGCAAACCGTTGCTGTCGTACATGTTGATGGTTTGCTCTTGATCCAAATAGCCAGATTTGTAATTTGCCGAGAGGCTGTGGGTAAATATTTCCTGCTCAAGGGTGAAGCCCAAGCGAATTTGGTTGCGAAAGGTGACTTTCTCATCGCCGCCAAAACGCCCCAAGCTACTGCCATTCAAACTGCTTTCAGATTCCAGCATGTAAGTACCAGCCAAGGTAGGCGTGAGCACACCGAAGGACAAATCGAATGCCATGCTAAAGTTGTAGTCGATACCCGAGGCATTGCGTTCACCGCCATTCACCGCACCTTGAATAATCGCGAGCTCTTCCGCGCCTGTTGCAAGATTGGTTTTGGTGGTAAATAAATGACGATAGGTTACTGGGTCTGCAAAAATGTCCGCTTCGTTCACACGCTCAACTACGTCAGTAATTTCTACGTTCCAGTAATCGATGGTAATGCTTGCCTTGTCCAAAGGCTGTAACACAAAACCGGCACTGTATTGCTCAGAAGTTTCCGGTTTGATGTCCGCATTACCTTGGCGATAAACAGCAGACTGGGGAGTGCCTGGCAAACAATATTGCGCCATTGAATCGCTGGCTGGGAAGGGGCACGCGTATTCACCCGAGGTCACACCAAACTCCGTAAATGGCTCTGCCACTTCCAGCATACTGGGCGCTTTAAAACCCGTGCCGAACGAACCGCGCAGGGCCAATGCATCAGTTACATCCCAACGGCCAGTGATCTTGTAGGTGGTGTCATCCATGGATTCACCAACGTCACCAACACCGGCAGAATCAACGGCGTCGATAGTGTCGTAGCGCAATGAAGCAGTCAGCTCGACCTGATCAACGACAGGCAACATGAATTCCGTGTAGATGGCCGATTGAGCACGATTCATGTCATACGGAGTATCTTTGGATAAGAAAAGTATTTCCTCGTTGGCATTTGCCTCTGAAATCTCACGCGTGTAGGTGGTATCACGGTAATCAAAACCGACCGCTACCATCGCATCACCACCGCTCATCGAGAACACCGGCATAGAGGCAACACCTTCAATCGCGTTTACCGTCACGTCAATGGTGTCCCAGTTACCGCTGTACACCGTTTCACTCAATGCATCGCGCTCGGCATCAGTAATATTGTCCGGGGTGGTGAAAATATTTAATCCACCCGATTCAACCAAATCCACAAAGGGTTCGAGCAGCAACCAACCGGTTGGATAGTTTTGCTCCTGCGAATTATTGGCATAGGTATAGGCACCCGAATAACTTATATCGTCAGCGGTGCCTTCAAAACCAAGCACGAAGTGAGTTGCGTCGGAGTTGTATTCAGTGGTGCGCGGCTCAGCAGGTAAGGCGCGCCAAGTACCGGTAACACTTGTCAGACCGCTCACCTGTCCCGGGGTCAGGTAAGGAATCACGTACTCAGCAACCAACGCTGAATCTATGGGTACAGGTACGTTGCCCGTAGGATAGGGAGCAATGCGCGAGGTCAGGACACTGTCGGTATATACCAGGGTCGCGTAGGCGGTCAGCGTATCATTGACCTGATAATGTCCGTTGAGGAAGAGCGAGTCCCGCTCCGATTCAGGCACAATTTCGATGGTAGTGGTGTAGTCAAAAAAGCAGGTATTGCCGATTTGTGAGTTATCAGGTGCACAAACTCCGTTAGCTTGCTGGTAGGGGTTAAATGCATAACTGGATCTGCGCTCATCGAACTCGGTTGTCGGATCATCTACCTTTGTCCCGTCGATATAATTCGCCGTGGCATTACCGGGGATAGCATTACCTGAACCATTGAAAAACAATCCTGAACCACCGTCCGGGTGTTTTACCGAGATGAGGCCCGTTTTCGCAAAATCGCGATCAATAGACGCTAATTGTTCTTGCTCCTGATGATTAAAACCCAGCACTAACGCATAACCATCACTGTCCAGACTGCCAAATCCGGTGATCAAATCAATATCCAGAGTTTCACCGTTACCCGCTTCAGGGTCGGCGTAACGCACGGCAACCGTGGTGCCTTCTACTTCTTTTTTCAGTTGGAAGTTCACCACCCCCGCAATTGCATCGGAGCCATAGAGTGCACTCGCACCATCGGTGAGTACATCAACTTGTTCCAGCATACTCATCGGGATTGCAGTGAGGTCAATGGTACCGCCGGAATCGGCGGGCGCCATGCGGCGGCCATTCAAGAGCACAAGCGTATATTGCTCACCAATATCGTGAATCGAGGCAGTGCGTATCCCTCCGCCTGAGCCACCAACCGAGTCGCTCGCAGTCGTAAACCCTTGCATGGCCGGTATGGTTTCAATGAAATCGCTCGTGGTGATTACACCACTGCGATCCAATTCTCCACGCCCATACACCTGAATGGGTAAAGAGCCTTCAAGGTTTTCCGAGCGTTTAATGGCAGAACCCGTAACCAGCACCTCTTCGAGCTCTGTATCCGCTGTTCCACCCTGCGCAAAAACCGGCGCGGCGGCAACACTGAATAACAACCCGGAAACACCAAAAGTAACGGTTTGAATCACTGAAGATAATTCACGTTTTCTGCTCATCTACTCACCCCATTTTGATAGACAATTAATAGATACACGATTATTTATGAACACAATCAACTACAAAAAACAAAATATTGACCAAAAATAGAAATTAGAAAGTTTATTTTCACAACAAAAGTCATGAGCCTACTTTGTTCATCACTCACAACTTGCTGGCCTATTTCAATTAATAAACTTTTTTTGTAATTGCGGTTTTCATGCCAATCGGCCGCCATTTAACATGCTGAACTAATGGCTACTGAATTTTTGTGTTGGGAACCCGCATTTTCTTGGGGGAAAATCATTGGGATAATAATCAAAACCTATTTATATCTTTTTCCCTAATATTGCTTTTCAGATTAGTAGAGATTGTTGAATGCACCAGAAACCATCACGTAAATGCACAACAAAAATCCCTAATGAATTAAAAATGTGCACAATTGCAAAAATAAAAAGCCTGCCGCACCAGAAGAAAGGTGAATTGAGATGACACATCACCAAAAGCAGGCATATAAAAATCTGATCATTTAAGCGATTTCAGTCAATAATTCCGAACTGAATTAATAACACAATCAACTTTTACCTTCGACTGTTCAGAATAGGCTTATTGAAACTTTCCCGTGTAACTAAACACTCTTTTATTTCGATTAATCGTATGGGAAACACAAAGGTGCCCAAGCTAACATAGACTAAATTATCAGTTTCGGGCCGGAAACCCATCGCGCAATTATGCAAATAATGACGTTGGTTTTGATATCGGTATGAAGCCTGATGCAATACGACAGCATAACGACTGTGCTGGAAAGGTTTTGATTGGCAACATAAAGGGCACCATCCACATCAAGTAAAAATATTGCAAAAAAAGCAACCTGATGCTTTGAATAAAGGATGGAATTTCTGGTGCTCGCGCACCTCGCAATAATCAACTGTAGCGCTGCTTCAACACCTCAATAAAAACGCTTACTTTTTGCGAACGCTGTATTAAAGCAGGGAACACCGCATAAATTCCTCCGCCCGGCAAAGACCAATCAGGCAACAACCGCACCAGCTTGCCTGCAGCCACATCGTTACTGACGGCATACTCTGGCAATATTGCAAGACCCGCCCCTGCCAGAGCCGCCGCCTGCACTCCCAGCGATGTGTTAGTCATGATCGCTGCATGAAAACGCAAACTGACTGATGCATAACCACCCCGTCTAAAAGTCCAATTCAATGGATTGGGTAATACACTTAAACCAACAAATGAATGTCCATCCAATTGCTCGGGTGTATGCGGTAAATCGCCGGGAAAAAAATCCGGCGCAGCGACCAACCATTCATCGAAGGGAGCAATTAGCGCCGCCTTGTGGCTGGAGTCCGCCAGGCGGCCGATGCGGATCGCAACATCAATCCCTTCCGCCACCATATCGACGCGATGATCGCTGGCGATAATTTCAATGCGCAAATCAGGGTGCTGCTTGCTGAGCTCTGCCGCCACTGGCGCAATTACCGAAGCGCCATAATCAATCGAAGTCGAGATACGCAATTTGCCGCGCAACTGCCGCGTGTTGCTATTGGCTTGGGCGATGGCATTTTCGGTGTCCCGCAGGATTTTTTGGCAGGCTTCATAAAACCGGGTTCCCGCTTCAGTGAGATGTAAACGGCGCGTGGTGCGCACCAGCAAATTGCTACCGATCTCCGCCTCCAACTTCTGCATATGCGCACTGACCATGGTTTTGGCCAAACCCAAGCGTTTAGCCGCTGCCGTAATTGAGCCAGTCTCTACCACCGCCACAAACACCACCAAACGGTTGAGATTGATATCAAATAAGTTTGCCATAACAGCCACCTGTCGAAATTGTCCACTTTAAGTGAACACAGAATAAAAATATGGCCATCTTATCAGCACAATAATCCCAACGCATACTGACCTCACTGAAGCAAATCACTCACACAACACTTCACAGACAAGAGGATCGGATCATGAACATTGGATTAATCGGCGCTACGGGTTTTATCGGCCAGCACTTATTAACTGAAGCTTTAGCGCGTAAACACCAGGTTACGGCACTGGTGCGCAATCCCACCAAACTAATTGCTGCATCAGGCTTAACCAGCAAAGCGTTGGATATCCACAACGCAGCGCAAGTCACTACGGCGCTTGCCGGGCAGGATGCGGCGATTATTTCCGTGCATCACGATGGGCTCGATCTGCACGCGTTGATCGATGCGGTAAAAGCTTCAGGTGTACCACGGTTATTAGTAGTCGGTGGTGCAGGTAGTTTGGAAGTCGCACCGGAAGTGCAGCTGGTTGATACACCGGAATTTCCCGCCGAATGGAAAGCAGTCGCGCTCGCCGCGCGGGAATTTCTCAACTTATTGCGTGCCGAAAAAACACTCGACTGGACTTATCTTTCACCATCAGCATTGATCGAACCTGGACAACGCACAGGAAAATTCCGTTTGGGCACAGAGCAATTGTTAATAAATGAGCGAGGTGAGAGCCGCATATCCACTCAGGATTTTGCAGTGGCATTAATTGATGAGCTGGAAAATCCAGTGCACTCACAACAGCGGTTTACTGTTGGTTACTAATTATTTTTCGCACAAGGAGAAAGCCTCTGCTTTCTCCTGATATTCAAAAGGACACTGTCATGAACAACAAAACATTTACCCAATTATTGGGTTTTGAACATCCACCCGCGCGCCTGAGCCAAGCTGTGGTAATAGTGATTGATATGCAGCGCGAATATCGCGATGGCGCAGTACCGCTCGCTGACCTGCCCGCAACGCTAGCAGCGACTGCCGAATTAATCACGCGGGCGAAAAAACATAACGCACCTGTTATTCATGTGTTGAACCAGGGTCCTGTCGGTAATTTATTATTTAATCGCGACGGTCCTTATTTTGCCGAGTTACCCGAGGTTGCGGCGCAAGCAGGCGACGCCGTTGTTATTAAACATTTACCCAATTCCTTTGCGGGAACCAACCTCAAAGAACTAATTGACCGAACCGGTCGCAAGGACTTAATTATTGTGGGTTACACCACTCACGTCTGTGTATCTGCAACGGCACGCGCAGCATTGGATTTAGGGTTCCAATCAACCATTATTGCCAACGCCACTACCAGCCGCGATTTGTTTAATCACAAGGGCGAACGCATTTCTGCTGAAGTAGTGAAACAAACTGCGCTTGCAGAATTGCGCGATGCATTTTCGGTAGTGGTGGAGTCTGCTGATGAATTGTTGGTTTAAACTAATGCAGTTTTTTATTCACCACCCGCAATATTTCTTCTGAAAGTTTTGGATCATCCACTGCCCGCGCAATCACTTGTGCACCGACTAAAGTAGCCAGCGTCAACAGTGCTTGTTCACGTTTGGCAACTTCAGTTTTGGTTGCAGGCAATAAATTCACCATAGCGCTGAGCAGGCGATTAAAGCTGTGAGTGAATGCCTGTTTTATCACTGGCGATTGACGCGCGGCGTCCATCCCTAAAGCCGCCATCAAGCAACCGCTACCGGGATTATCGCGGTGCTCGATGGACAGGTAGCGCGCTATAAACGCTTTGTATTTCGCCCCTTTTGCTGTTGCCCGCGACGCCTGTCCCTGCTCAAGAATCTCATCTACCGCATACGCGCAGGTTTGCGCCATTAAATCTTCTTTTGAGGTGAAATGGCCGTAAAAACCACCATGGGTTAAGCCTACCTTTTTCATTAGATCGGCAATGCCGATACCGTCAAAACCTTTTTCACGAAATAATTGCGCAGCGGTATGCAAAATTTTTCCGCGATTTTCTGCTGCTTGTTCTCTACTGACTCTCATCGTTATTTCCGCCTGCGAATAAAAATGTCATCTGCCTATGGCCAAATAGTGTTTGACAGTATACATGACAGGCATCATATAATTATAAATGATGCCTGTCATGTATAAATTAACTGAGGAATATTCCATGAACCAGCAACCCCGCATTGTGATTACCGGAATGGGGATCGCCTCGCCGCTCGGTTGCGGCATCGAGCCAGTTTGGCAGCGGTTACTCGAAGGAAAATCCGGCCTGCGTCGCCTGCCCGATGAAATGGTCAATGATGTACCGGCTAAAGTCGGTGGCCTGGTTCCCACAATCGAAGAGGATGCAGAAGCAGGCTTGAACCCGGATGCGATTGTCACCCCCAAAGACCAGCGCAAAATGGATCGTTTTATTTTGCTGGCATTGGCCGCTACCGACGAAGCCCTGCATCAAGCTAAATGGCAACCGGCAACCGAACTACAGCAAGAGCGAACAGCAACCATCATAGCCTCCGGTGTCGGAGGATTCCCGGCGATTGCCGATGCGGTGCGCACGGCAGATACACGCGGCGTCCGCAAATTATCCCCTTTCACTATCCCCTCCTTTCTGGTCAATTTGGCGGCGGGACATGTCTCGATCAAATACGGTTTTAAAGGGCCATTGGGTGCTCCGGTTACCGCTTGTGCGGCGGGAGTGCAGGCGATTGGCGATGCGGCGCGCGTGATCCGCGCCGGAGAAGTTGATGTTGCTATCTGTGGCGGTGCCGAAGCCTGTATCCACACCGTAAGCCTCGGTGGTTTTGCCGCAGCACGGGCGCTTTCGTCCGGTTTTAACGAGGATCCAGCCAAAGCATCGCGTCCGTTTGACCGCGACCGCGATGGTTTTGTGATGGGCGAAGGTGCGGGGATTCTGGTGATCGAATCGCTCGACCACGCACTCGCGCGCGGTGCACAACCGATTGCCGAAATTGTTGGCTACGGCACCAGTGCCGATGCTTATCATTTGACATCGGGACCAGAGGACGGTGATGGGGCAAAACGTGCGATGGACCTGGCGATCAAACAAGCAGGGATCAAACCCGGCCAAATCCAGCATCTCAATGCCCATGCAACCTCCACTCCGGTTGGCGATAAAGGTGAACTCGCAGCGATCAAACAAGTGTTCGGTCAAGAGCGGAAAATCGCAGTAACTTCCACAAAATCAGCCACCGGGCATTTACTCGGTGCCGCGGGTGGAATTGAAACCATTTTTACTGCGCTGGCGCTGCGCGACCAAATCATTCCGCCGACTTTGAACTTTGAAAACCCCGACGAAGCTGCAACCGGCGTGGATATAGTGCAAGCCGAAGCGCGCCCTGCCGCAATCGAGTACGCCATTTCCAATGGCTTTGGTTTCGGTGGAGTCAACGCCAGTATTTTGTTAAAGCGCTGGGTGTGAGCCGCGCGCCTCAACGCGTATACTGCGCACTCTTTTTTGCTGTAACAGTTGAGGAGCAAGCATGTCGAGGTTTTGGAGTCAGGTGGT
>JAJQJO010000434.1 GCA_021323495.1 Cellvibrio sp.
ACGATCGAATAACGCTCCCTCTTGTTGTTCAATCTGCCGCGCTACGTAATCAGGATGCACAATCGTGACCGGCATAATGACAACTTTATCAATATGAATTTCACGCTTACGTTTATCAGTGTTTTTATCCTTCCAAGCCGCATAAGTCTGTTCATCCACCGACAAAGTGCGCAGCGCAACAACCTGCTTCTCAGCAGCCTTTTTACCAATGTCGGCCGCCTCTTCATACAACATAAAATTCGTAGCAGTAATATTACCCAGCTCAGGCTCAATATAAATGTCACTCGCAGTCAAACCAGCTAATGAATTATCAACATTCTGCTGGGTTAATATTCCAATCATTTGCCCTGTGACACTTAATAGCGAGCCAATGCTATCAGCCGAACGCAAAGGTGAACCGACATTCACGACGATAACTCTATCGGCTTGGCAAAGATCACGCCCTACTTTTACAGGTACGTTATCCACCAAACCACCATCAACTAATTTACGATTTTGGTGCTCAACAGGAGCCATCAAACCAGGCACTGACATACTGGCCCGCATCGCCGCGGTTAAACTGCCATTTCGGATAACAACGCGCGCGCCGGTGCCGATATCTGTTGCCACAATAGCCAACGGGAGCGGCAACTCCTGGATTTCACGCTCCCCTAAGTCTGCGTCAACCAATTGATTAAAAAATAGCTTTATCTTTTCACCTGCAACCATTCCCGGTTGGATTTGCATCCCCTGATCAGTAATTCCTATTTCTGTTCCCGTCAGGTAACGCCAGCCAATTTTCTTTTTTCGGTAACTTATTTGGGAATAATCAGCGAGATCAAGAAACATGTCGGCCCAATCTGCTTTGGAAAGCTTCTCTCGCATAGCCTTGGGTGATAAACCTGCCGCATAAGAGCCAGCGACCAACCCCCCCATGCTGGTGCCTACCACGCAGTCAACTGGAACGCGTTCACGCTCCAACACCTCCAGTACACCTATATGGGCGGAACCTCGCGCTCCACCGCCCCCTAATACCAGAGCCGTGCGATGCCCATCGGTTGCTAATACCGGCCCCGGTAAAAGCAATGCCAGGATTAATAAAACCGGGGATTTTTTCATATGCATAAATCATCCTTTGCGAGCTTTTCTTAAAGGTATTCATATTAATTGACCTTAGCAATTTTTATAGTATCTGCACGTCGACCACCTTACCAATTTGGTTGTTTTTTAACCTACAAAATAGTCAAAAAGTGACCATCGCACGCAAATGAAACCAGCTTTAAAGGATATAAGTTCTAAAAAATAACTGATTTTTAGGATAAAAAAAATCGTACTTGTACGTTTTCACGACAGTGCAGGCCAGTCATCTCGAAAAACCATCAAAAATAGACTAATTATCTTTTTTTTTGGTATTTATTAAAAAACCATCCCACTTTTTTAATATTTCTCGGTAGAATGGCCTACGATTTGTTCTTTTAGGATACGACACCATGACCAGTGCCCAAGTCGACGACCTCAATGTGGTCTCGCAAGAATTGCTGATTTCCCCAGCACAACTCAAGAAAAAAATTCCATTGACCGAAAAGGCCCGCGATGTAGTGACCCAAGGGCGCGAAGTCATACGCAACATTTTGGATCGTAAAGATCACCGCATTTTTGTAGTGATTGGCCCCTGCTCCATCCATGATGTTGCCGCAGCCAAAGACTATGCTCAACGCCTGAAAAAACTGGCTGATGAAGACAGCGATACTATTTATGTCGTTATGCGTGTGTACTTTGAAAAACCGCGGACTACCGTAGGCTGGAAAGGTTTAATCAACGACCCTCACCTGGATGACTCCTTCAAAATTGAAGAGGGCTTACATATTGGCCGTCAATTGTTGCTGGATATCTCTGAAATGGGCTTACCCGCTGCCACAGAGGCACTTGATCCAATCTCCCCCCAATATTTGCATGACCTGATCAGTTGGTCAGCGATTGGGGCGCGCACGACTGAATCGCAAACACATCGCGAAATGGCGAGCGGCTTGTCTTCTGCGGTGGGCTTTAAAAACGGTACCGATGGCGGCCTGACAGTTGCGATTAATGCACTGCAATCTGTATCGAAACCACACCGGTTTCTTGGCATTAATACCGAAGGACAGGTGGCAATTATCCACACCCGTGGCAACGGTTACGGTCATGTTGTGCTACGTGGTGGCAATGGTAAACCTAACTATGATTCTGTCAGTGTGGCCTTGTGTGAACAGGAATTGGCTAAAGCGAAAGTTGTCCCCAATATCATGGTTGACTGCAGCCACGCCAATTCCAATAAAAATCACGAACTGCAAACACTGGTAATGGAAAACGTGGCAAACCAGATTGTAGAAGGCAATAAATCCATTATTGGCCTGATGGTGGAAAGTAATATAGGTGCGGGAAGCCAGAGTATCCCAGCCAATCTTTGTGACTTGAAATACGGCGTATCGGTAACGGATGCCTGTATTGACTGGGAGACAACTGAAAGGACCTTGCGCAGAATGCGGGACACTATTAAAGGTGCTTTGGTCAACAGAACCTAGTCTTGATGAGGATATTAAATATTCGGATGTATCTATTTGATATCCATAAAAAAAGCGGCCATAGGCCGCTTTTTTTATACTCGAATTGAGCACCAGCTCTCAGATAAACTGTTAAATTTATCGACATTTATTAAGCCAAGCCTATAGCCTTTTAGAACCTTGGCTGTTAAATTCTGATCAATCAGGAAAGCCCGTTGCCGGACGCAAGAAAAATAATCATTTCCCTTTTTGTGGAGTTCAGCATGGCGCTCGACCAATCCCTTCACCAGTCTCCAGCACGACAGCATAATTCTCACAGCATTGACCTGGCAGAAGCCGTTGAGCGAGGTGAATTTATCCTTAGCCTTAGTACGATGTTGGGTTGTGACTACATTTTCGTAAGCCACAAAGGCCCTCACGAGCTGCTG
>JAJQJO010000095.1 GCA_021323495.1 Cellvibrio sp.
GGCGGGACAGACGCAACAGTACCCTCAATCAACTTTAAAAGCGCTTGCTGAACCCCTTCACCTGATACGTCGCGCGTGATAGACGGGTTGTCAGATTTGCGTGAGATTTTGTCAATTTCGTCAATGTAGACAATACCTTGCTGCGCCTTTTCTACATCGTAATCACATTTTTGCAACAATTTCTGAATTATATTTTCTACGTCCTCCCCAACATAGCCAGCTTCCGTCAACGTAGTTGCATCCGCGATGGTAAAGGGAACATCTAATAAACGAGCCAAGGTTTCGGCCAATAGAGTCTTACCGCTACCTGTTGGCCCAACCAAAAGAATATTGCTTTTTCCAAGCTCAATCGGCTCTTTGTCTTTGCCAACCTTTTCACCAAAACGAAGCCGCTTATAGTGGTTATATACCGCTACAGCCAATACTTTTTTGGCGCGTTTTTGGCCAATAACATATTGGTCAAGGATGGCAGAAATCTCATGCGGTTTAGGGAGCTTCTCCGAGCTACCTTCAGAAGCGTTTTCCTGAATTTCTTCGCGAATAATATCGTTGCAAAGATCAACGCATTCATCACAGATAAAAACCGATGGCCCCGCAATCAATTTGCGGACCTCATGCTGACTCTTGCCGCAGAAAGAGCAATACAGCAGCTTTCCGTTTTTATCACCTGCGTCACTAGTGTGATCGGTCATTGAACCCACTCCATCTAAATTTCTATAACAATAGTCAGGTTAAAAACCCAAATTTCAAGCGAGTGGAGCATCTTTTGGCGCATCCCCCCGCGTTGCGATGGCCATCCTTGATTTGGTTTAATTCTGACAGGTAAACATTATTTGGTTGGCTGTGCGCGCTTCTCGATTACTGTATCAATCAAACCGTAATCTTTAGCTTGTTGGGCCGACATAAAATTATCGCGTTCAGTATCAATTTCAATTCTTTCAATCGATTGACCTGAGTGAAATGCCATCAACTCATTCAGGCGCGAGCGAATTTTTAATATTTCCTGAGCCTGGATATGAATGTCTGATGCCTGCCCTTGCGCGCCGCCGCTCGGTTGATGAATCATCACGCGAGAGTTTGGCAAGCAATGCCGCTTACCTTTCGTGCCCGCATTGAGCAGAAAGGCTCCCATGCTACAAGCCTGACCAATACACATTGTGCTCACATCAGGTTTGATAAATTGCATAGTGTCGTAGATAGACATTCCCGCCGTAACAGAGCCACCCGGAGAGTTAATATAAAGATGTATGTCTTTGTCTGGATTCTCCGCTTCAAGAAACAGAAGCTGTGCGACCACCAAATTGGCCATGTAGTCTTCGACAGGACCTACCAGGAATATAACGCGCTCCTTAAGTAAACGAGAATATATATCAAATGAGCGTTCCCCTCTTGCCGTTTGCTCAATAACAATCGGAACAAGGCCGCTATTAATAAGAGATAACTGGGAGTTCATGTATTCGTATGACATCGTGCGTTTTTGTCCTTAAGCGGGCTAATAGCGTCGCCAATATTGAAAACTATGGTTTTTTGACACTAGAGAGCTTAACCCGTGATGGGATTATATGCCAGTCAAAAGAGGTAATTTGGGAGGTATTCGAAGAAGGGGAAGCCGCAAAACAAGCGTTTTGCGGCTTTTTTAAACGATTAGCGCTGAGTGTTTGCTTTGATTATTTCGTCGTAATTGGTTTCAACATCGGAAACCTTGGCTTGGGACAAAATGTGATCAACCACCTGATCCTCAAGGACTGCAGATTCTACGCCTGCCATCAATTCCTGATTGCCGCTGTAATAATCCACAACCTCTTTTGGTTCTTGATAAGTGGACGCGATTTCTTCAATCATCGTCTTAACGCGCTTTGCATCAGGCTTGAGTTTGGCGGATTTAACGATCTCACCAACAATCAATCCCAAGGTTACGCGGCGAGAAGCTTCATCTTGAAACATGGTGTCAGGTAATAAGGTTTTGACATCAAAGTTTTGTTGTTGGCCGCCAAAACGTTGCAACATTTGGTTGCGCAGCACTTGAATTTCATTGGCCACCAACGCTTTGGGGACATCAGTGGTGTGGGATGCGATAAGTGCATCCATCACTTGCACTTTAACCTTGGCTTTCAGCGCATTGGCCAATTCCCGATCCATATTAGCCTTAACTTCTTTGCGAAATTGCTTTTCGCCGCCTTTTTCTACGCCAAACTTCTGGAAAAACTCTTTTTTCAGTTCGGGTAATTGCGCCTCTGAAACACTGTTGACGGTGATCGAGAACTGGGCGGCAGCTCCCTTCAGCTCTTCAGCTTGATAATCTTCAGGGAAAGTTACCGAAATAACTTTTTGCTCGCCCGCCTTCATACCCACAACGCCCTCTTCAAAACCGGGAATCATTGATTTGGATCCAAGTATCAGATTGTGGTTGTCAGCTTTGCCGCCGGCAAATTCAACGCCATCTTTTGTGCCAATAAAATTGATATTAACCTGATCACCATCAGCGGCTGCGCGATCGACGACGGACCACGTGGCTTGATGTTTGCGTAGGACTTCGATCATGTTGTCTACGTCAACTTCAGTGACTTCTGCTTTATAGTTTGTAATCTCAAACGCCGACAGGTCGCTCAAGGCGACGCTTGGGTAGACTTCAAATGTGGCGATGTATTCCAGGTCTTTGCCGGCAGCCAATTGCTTCGGCTGAATTGAAGGTTGGCCTGCCGGTTTGACATTTTCTTTTTGTACCGCGGCATAGAAAGAGCGGCTGATTACGTCACCAACAACTTCCTGGCGAATACCAGCACCGAAACGCTGCTTGACTACAGACATTGGTACCTTTCCCTTGCGGAAGCCCTTGATGCTGACGTTGCGCGCCGCTTGCTTCAGGCGATTTTCAACTTCGTTTTCTACCTGCTCTGCGGGTACGCCTACAGTTAAGCGGCGCTCCAATCCAGAAGTCGTTTCGAGTGAAACCTGCATATATGCCTCGTGAAATAACTGAAATGTGTGGCAGTTGATCAGGTATCCTGAAATACAGAATACCGGGGGGATTTGGTGCGGACGGAGAGACTCGAACTCTCACACCTTGCGGCGCCAGAACCTAAACCTGGTGTGTCTACCAATTTCACCACGTCCGCTTTGGGTCGCCTTCCTCAATTTAACGAAGGCACTGACTTAATTTTTATCGCAATCTAACTTGTTGATTTTTAATGCTTTTTATAAAAATCAACAGCCCTAGCGCGCGAAGGGTGCTGATTGTGCCACAGTCATTCTGCTGGTTCAACTTTTTATCAATACTCTGCGCTTGTCTCACGCTGCCGTATAACCAGTGCACGGAAACTATCTAGCCATGAAGCCAGAAGGGCTGGCGTTAATTGCAGGGTGGGTTGAATGTCTATTTCGGTTAGTTCGATCAATTCAATCCGGTTTTCCTGACCGAATGCTTTCTTCGCTTTGGGCTTTTCCGGGGATAGGAATAACAAATCATAATAGCGTGTTAATTGATTTAGCCAAGTGTCGGTTGTTTGTACGAGTTCAAGCAATTCAGACGACTCCGATGAGCTTTTATCTTCTTGTTGCAAAGCGAAAAATAAATCCTGAACCGAATCTATCCCTGATAGATTTTTAATTCGATGTTGTTCGGCGTGTTCACGCAGGTAAAAATGCAAGGCCATCGCAAGATGGAATACCGCTGCGTCACCAAGCGCCTGCTGCTGCAACCGTTGCGTTGCGTTTGGCTCGGATAACGGGATATTCAAAATCCCGATAATCGAGCCGGCATAAGCCAACTTTTGGTTTACCAGTGATAAATGATTAATCGGCATGATTGGCTGGCTGGATGTTGAGGAAAAAGGCAGTCATAAGACTGCCGGAAAAAGCTTACTTTTGCACTTTCCATTTACCGCCTTCATAAAAGGCCTTCCAGCCGGTCGCTTTACCATTAACTTCCGTCTGGACATATTGCTCTTTGGTTTTACGACTAAAGCGGATGATCGCTTTGTTCCCTTCAGGATCTTTTACTGGCGCGGATAACAAAAAGTGGTATTTTGGATCAATTTGATCTTTGTAAGGTAACAATTCCTCCACCAAAGGCGCACGCGTCTCGCGGTTCTTGGGGAACTGGCTCGCAGCCAAAAACAAACCAGCGGCACCATCGCGGAGCACATAGTGATCATCTACTTTTTCGCAGCGCAATTCAGGCATCACGATCGGATCTACTTTTGGCGGTGCAGCTTCGCCACTTTTTAGCAATTTACGCGTGTTTTTGCATTCACTATTAGTACAACCAAAATACTTGCCGAAGCGCCCTGTTTTTAGCTGCATTTCGCTATTGCATTTATCGCATTCAATCGTCGGGCCTTCATATCCTTTTAGGCGATAAGTGCCCTGTTCCACTTCATAACCGGCACAATCAGGGTTGTTGCCGCAAATGTGCAGCTTACGGCTTTCATCAAGCAGGTAGGAGTCCATCGCAGAATTGCACAATTTGCAGCGATGCTTGGAGCGTAGTTGTCGGGACTCAGCTTCTTCATCCGCGTCTGCATCAATCACCTCATCGCCAGACACCAGGTTCATGGTATTTTTACAGCGTTCTTTCGGCGGCAAAGCGTATCCTGAGCAGCCTAAAAATACCCCCGTGCTGCCCGTGCGGATTTGCATATGGCGACCGCACAAACTACAGGCGATGTCGGTATCGGTGGGGTCATTGGCGCGCATGCCTTTAGCACTGCTCGACGCCAAGGTAAGCTTTTTACTGAAGCCAGCATAGAATTCGTCCAATAGCGCGCGCCAGTTTTTACCACCTTGGGCAACCACATCCAGGGATTCTTCCATGCTCGCCGTAAAACCATAATCCATAAGGTCATCAAAACTTTCCACTAGCCGCTCAGTGACTATGTCACCCATTTTTTCGGCGTAGAAGCGACGGTTTTCTTGCCGTACGTAACCGCGCTCCTGAATGGTGGAAATAATTGAAGCGTAGGTTGATGGGCGGCCGATTGCCCGCTTTTCCAATTCTTTTACCAGGCTGGCTTCGGTATAGCGCGCGGCAGGCTTGGTGAAGTGTTGTTGCGGATTAAGTTTCACCAACGGCAATACCTGACCGACTTTCATATCCGGCAAAACTACATCTTCATCTTTTTTGGCAACCTGCGGACTGACCTTGGTATAACCATCAAAACGAATCACGCGACCACGGGTGCGTAGCTCATAGTCACCTGCGGTCACGACCACACTGGTGCTTGTGTATTCCGCCGGTGTCATTTGGCAAGCAACAAATTGTTGCCAAATCAAGCCGTAAAGCCGTTCCGCATCGCGTTCCATTCCACTCAACTGGTTGGGCAATGTACCTACGTTGGATGGGCGAATGGCTTCGTGCGCTTCCTGTGCTCCATCTTTGCTGGAATAAAGTGTTGGCGATTCAGGTAGATAGCGCTTGCCGAAACTTTCCAGAATATATTCGCGGCAGGCTTCAACGGCCTCTTTGCTCAAATTTGTCGAATCGGTACGCATGTAAGTGATATAGCCGGCTTCGTAAAGACGTTGCGCCATCATCATCGTTTTCTTCACGCCAAACCCCAAACGCGTACTTGCGGCCTGTTGCAGGGTCGAGGTAATAAATGGAGCTGAAGGTTTGGATTGGGTCGGCTTGTCTTCGCGGCTGATAACTTTGTAAGCCGCTCCTTGCAGCGCTTTGACTGCGTTCATTGCCTGCGTTTCGTTGATCGGCTTAAAAGCCTCGTCTCCCTGCTTTTTTACCTCAAAGCTGGCGATCTGGTTTTTATCAGCCTGTAAATCTGCAAACAATGTCCAATACTCTTCCGGGATAAAAGCCCGGATTTCGCGCTCCCGCTCAACTACCAGGCGCACCGCAACGGACTGTACACGGCCAGCCGAAAGCCCGCGTGCGACTTTTTCCCAAAGTAAGGGCGATACCATGTAACCCACGACCCGGTCTAAAAAGCGACGCGCCTGTTGGGCATCGACACGATTTTGATCGATAGGGCCTGGTGTTTTAAACGCATTTTGAATTGCGGTTTTGGTGATTTCATTAAATACCACACGACGATAACGGGACTCATCGCCACCGATTGCCTCGCGCAGATGCCAGGCAATGGCTTCCCCCTCCCTATCCAAGTCCGTTGCGAGATAAACCATATCGGCCTTCTCAGCGAGCTTTTTCAGCTCATCCACGACTTTTTCTTTTCCGGGAAGAATTTCATATTGGGCTTCCCAACCGTTTTCCGGATCTATCCCCATGCGGTTTATCAGTTGGCTTTTGCTTTTTTTCGCCTGATATATAGCTTTATCGTCGGCTGACATTTTGCGTGTCGCGGCAGCTTGTTTGGCGCGCTCTTTTGCATCAACTGGTTTTGCGCCGCCGCTGGTCGGCAAGTCGCGGATATGGCCAATACTGGATTTAACGACAAAGTCGCTACCCAGGTATTTATTAATGGTTTTTGCCTTGGCAGGCGACTCAACGATAACTAAGGATTTACCCATGATGGTTAGAAATATCTCTATAAAAGAAAGGCTCTGCAATCAGTTGAAAAATGCGCCATTTGATTACAATATAGTTCCCAGGACGGGTTAAACTAGCAATAAAGGTGCGCATATATAAGTCTTGAACCCCAAGGGGTCAAGCTATAATTTCCTCCATCACTTATAGTTGAGCTGCGCCAGACGTGCAAAATTTACCTGATCAAGAGATGTTTTTTCACTTTAAGTAAGATTCATATGTAGTTGTTATTCAAAAGAATTTCCTTTAGAAATTGCTTAGGGACAAGAAACCAATAAAAACCCAAACCCAATTCACCTTGCCCTAGTAGATTCCGCATGACCTTGATTGTGATTCTTGTTTTTTTGATGTTGATAACACTTTTTGCGGTGAGTGTTATTGATCGCATCCAGCAACGTCAGCGTCAGCGTCGATTGCAACAGCGTCGATTGCGCGTCCAGTCCGAAGAACTGGTCGAGATTGTGAGCTGCCTGGAGCAGATCTTACCCAATAGGAGCATTACCAGGCATATCAACGACATGGTGATCGAGTTGCAACAGCAAATGCTCTCATTGGAGGATAAAAATCCGGAACATATTGAAGCGGCCATCCGCAAAAGTGAATTACATTCGGAAGAGTTGCTCGATCCTAAAAGCCGGCAAGCCATTGCTTATCAGCAGGAAAGTGATGCCCAAATAGCGAAGACCCAATTGCACCTCAACGCAACCATGCATCTTGTGACCCAATTGGCGGCAAAAGGCACAATCAATGAAATCGAATTGGATGCTTACCTGGTTGAGTTACGCTGGGCTTATTTAATGGTATCGGTGATGTCCTACATCGGCCAAGGGGATAAATCCATGTCTATTAGCGACCGTTTTTCTGCCCAGTCGTTTTATCGCAAGGCGCAACAGTTACTGATGGAATCCATGCATCAGGATCCACGCAGAATGAAAATGATCAAGGAGTTAAGTGAAATGGTTGACGGTGCCCGAGCCAGTTTGAGCCGCGAATTGCGTGAAGCAGCTCCAGCAGAGTCAAGCCTCTAAACCGCTTGTGAATTGGTGGCGTGATGCAGTCCATTGAGCATTTCAATAAGCAAATCCAGCGTTTCAACCCCCTCTTTTTCGGACCAAAATACACATGTTCCTGAGTTGTCCTGAGTGATGGCAGCTACAGAAATAGGTAGTCTGGGTAGATATTCCCTAAGCAATCCAGTAACTGTATCAATCGGACGTTGGTTACCTTGCCAATCCCACTCTTGATAAAAATTCCCCTCATGTACGTAGCTGGTACGCATTATTATCCACTCGTTGGCAGCTCCTGATTTTGCCGGGGGAGGAAGGTAGTAGGCCGGCATAAGTGCCGCTTGGTCCATGTCAGTTTTCAAAGAAGGCAAGCGGCGCATATTAAAACGCAAACCGCGACTGGTCGCGTGCAAACGTAATTGTTCCCGGTGGCGCTGAGCCTGACTCGGCCTAAGCATGGAAATTGGGCCAATGACTATTGCCAACGCTATTATTACGATAATAAAAAACCAGATATTCATTGAAATCCTTAAAACTTTGGAAGAGAACAACTACTCTTAATGAAGATGTTCACTTTTGCCGGAGATGGGAATCATGACAGAAGCCATTAGTTATAAACATATTATTGTAGGTGTGGATCTATCGGAAGATTGCCCCCCTGTGATTCGCCGGGCGGCAGCAATTGCCCAGGCTTGTGCCGCAAAACTCACCCTTGCGCATGTGCTTGAACCGATTGCATTTGCTTATGGGGGCGATATGCCCGTGGATTTGAGTGGCGTGCAAGAGCAACAAGTGCAAAAAGCAGAAGCAGAATTGGCCCAACTGGCCAAAACAACCAGCTACCCGATCCAGCAGCAGCACGTACTAGTGGGGCAGCCGGCGGCAGAACTGCATTATCTTGCCGAGCAGGAGTCTGCTGATTTGATCGTGGTGGGCAGCCATGGTCGCAAAGGATTTGCACTATTGTTGGGTTCAACACCCAATAGCGTTTTGCACGGTGCAACCTGCGATGTATTAGCGGTGCTGGTAAAAAAACAAACCGGTGAGGCTTAGCTTCACCGGATGCAGTAAACCTTCAAACTTTATTCCTGCTGCATATCCTCAAGCTCTGCCCAGCGTTCAAAACAATCATCCAACTGCTGCTGTATTTTGGCTAGCTCCTGCAGCTTTTGCTCTACTAGCGAGGCGGCCTGATTGTAAAAATCGCTTGCAGTGGTGATTAACTGCAAGTCCGCCAGTTGTCTTTCCAGCAATTCAATTTTTTGCGGTAATTCATCAAACTCTTTTTGGAATTTATAACTGAGTTTTTTTTGCTTGGCGGTTGTTTTGTTGCCGTCCGCAGGAGCAGGTTGTTTTGGTTCGATTATGGGGGCGTTGGCAGTCGCTGGTGGCAATTCGTCGGCTTGTGTCCATTTGCCGCCCTGGCGAATCCAGTCGTCGTAACCGCCGATATATTCCAGCACCTTGCCCCGCCCTTCAAAGGCAATTACGCTCGATACAATATTATTCAAAAATGCACGGTCATGGCTGACGAGCAAAAGTGTGCCGGTATATTCAGTGAGTATGTCCTCAAGCAATTCCAGGGTTTCTACATCCAGGTCATTAGTTGGTTCATCCAATACTAATAAATTCGCGGATTTACTGAATAATTTGGCGAGCAATACGCGATTGCGTTCACCGCCCGACAGCGCGCGCAAAGGAGTGCGTGCGCGCTCACCACTGAATAGAAAATCGCTCAGGTAGGAAAAAATATGTTTCGATTTTCCATCGATATCAATAAATTCGCGTCCACCGGCGATATTATCAACCGCGTTTTTATCGAGATCCAATTGATCGCGCAGTTGATCAAAATAAGCGACCTCCAAATGGGTGCCTAACTTGACCGAGCCTGCTTGTGGTTGCAACTCACCGAGTATCAATTTGAGCAGTGTACTTTTACCTGCGCCATTGGCACCAACCAAGCCAATCCGGTCGCCCCGCATAATACGGGTGGAGAATTGGTCGACGATTTTTTTATCACCCCAGGAGTAGGATACGTCCACCAGATCGGCAACTAACTTGCCCGAGTCGCCACCGGCAGCCAGGGTAAAATTCGCTTTGCCGACCACTTCGCGTCGCTGCGAACGGGTTTCGCGCAGGGCTTTAAGTGCACGTACCCGACCTTCATTGCGCGTGCGCCGCGCTTTGATGCCCTGGCGAATCCAGACTTCCTCTTGCGCGAGGCGTTTATCAAATAATTCATTATGGCGGGCTTCATCGGCTAATGCCTGTTCGCGATACACAAGGAAGCTCGTGTAATCACCTTCCCAATAACGCAAATGTCCGCGATCCAGTTCCGCAATATGCGTTGCAAGCGCTTGCAACAATGAGCGGTCGTGGGTGATAAATACCAGCGCACCGTTGTAATTTAATAATTGTTTTTCCAGCCATTCGATTGCGGCTATGTCCAGATGGTTGGTTGGCTCATCGAGCAGCAACACATCCGGCTCAATCACCAGTGCGCGCGCTAGCGCCACACGGCGGCGCCAACCGCCCGACAGTTCGCGCATATAACGCTCGGCAGGCAAATCCAGACGGGAAATAATTTCGTCTACCTTTTGCTGCAATGCCCAGCCATCATTAGCTTCGATCTCGTGCTGCAACTGCGCCATACGGGCCAATTGGCCGTCGCTGATACTTTCGGCATGGGACAGTAAACGATATTCAGCAAGTAACTCACCTACCCCCTTGGCTCCAGCGGCAACCGCATCAAACACTAATCGATCATCTGCTTCCGGTAAATCCTGTTCCAGGCGCGCGATGCGGATCCCTGTCTGGCGGATGACATCTCCCTTATCGAGATCGACTTCACCATCGAGCACTTTTAGCAAACTCGATTTGCCGGTCCCATTGCGCCCGATCAAACACAGGCGCTGGCCGCGTTCAATAGTCAGGTCAACGTCATCAAGGAGTACTTGCAGGCCGTAACTGAGTCCGGCTTTTTCAATTTTAATCAAAGACATAGAAGGAATAATTCAGGTAGTTTTCCAACGAAAATGATACTGGCAGAAGCACCAGTGGGCTGGTATTCTCAAAAGATATTTAGTTAACCGCTAAAGTGTTTCATGTGACTGACGACATTATCAATGTGCTCGCCCGGCGAACACAAAAAAGTGCCGCATCATATCCCACCAGAAAGGCATAACCAACCCGCCCGGGTTTGATAATAATTTGAGGTATCCATGAGGTTTTCGAAAATACTTTGGCCGATAGTCATGAGTGCCAGCGTATTCGTCGGCAGTATTACCCTGACCTGTGCACAGGCTGCGACAAAACCGGCAACCAAAACCGTAGCAGCCAAACCTGATCCGCGCCAAATTGAACGGCAAATATATAATCAGGCCCAAAAGGCACTCAACA
>JAJQJO010000435.1 GCA_021323495.1 Cellvibrio sp.
ATTCACTGTGAAAAACCAGATTTAATTGCACTATCAATGGCACCAGTAGGAATTATCGACCCTAGCGCCCGGCGCAATAAGCCTCATTGATCGCGTCTGCTTTTTTACGGTGCAACAAATGCACCAGATCAAAGAATAGTGCATGCGGAGCTTAAGGGGACATCAGTCTGGATCGGCTGAGGGATCAGGCATAGTGACTCCTTCACCGAAGGGGACGGCCCTTCCCGCAAAATAATCTCATTTAAGATTAATTCCTCTTAACTAATGATAACAGTTTGTGTTTGTGGCAAAATGCGCCAACTTTCCAGTCATACCCACTATTCGGAGTGCCGCATGAAATTCAAACTCTTACCACTATCTGCAGCCATATTATTGGTTTTTCAAGCCCAATCAGGTCTGGCACAGGGCACTGCCAAGGACGCAGCTAACAAGAAAAATCAAAATTCCATTGAAGAAGTCATCGTGACTGGCAAGTACAGCGTCGGGCAAGGCAAGACCCTCGATACCGCAACTGGCTTGGGCCTGACCATTGAAGAAACACCCCAATCAGTGTCGGTCTTGACCTTTGAGCGGATGCAGGACCAGAACATCACCAGCATCCTGGAGGCGGTAAACAGCGCTGTGGGTGTGACCTCCGAGGAAGTTGATAACGTGCGCAACAGTTTTTATTCGCGCGGATTCCAGATCGATAGCTATCAAATCGATGGCGTGCCTACCTCCTGGAGTCTGGGCGGCGATTCGGGTGAAACGGTCGCTGATACGGTTATCTACGAGCGCATTGAATTTGTGCGCGGCGCTACCGGCCTGATGACCGCGGTAGGCGATCCTTCTGCTTCGATCAACCTGGTGCGCAAGCACGCCAACAGCAAGGATTTGACTGGCTTTGTAGATGTAGGTGTAGGTAGCTGGGATAAAAGAACCCTGGCGGCTGACGTAGCTACCGGATTGAATGAAAGCGGCAGCATCCGTGGGCGTCTGGTAGGGCGCCACCTGGAAGGAGAGTCTTACGTTGATTATTACGAAGACGACAAAAATACGCTTTACGGTGTACTGGAAGCTGACCTAACCGACGCAACGTTAGTGCGCGTAGGTGCGAGCTATCAAAACAATGATCCGAAATCCACGGTATGGGGTGTATTGCCAGGCTTCTTCTCCGACGGCACCCGACCCGATTGGGACGTTTCCACAACCACGGCGATGGACTGGAATCGTTGGGAATCAACCAACACCAATTACTTCGCCAGCATCAACCACTCATTCAGCAATGGCTGGGAACTGCTCGCCAACTACAACAATCTGCACTACGAAACAGAAGCGCGCTTGCTCTACGTGTATGGCAATGTGGTGAAAGAAACCGGCGGCGGCTTGAACGCACAACGCTACCGCAGCGAAGGCGAATCCAAACAAGACAGCTTTGACATCCAGTTAAAAGGTGATTTCAGCCTGTTCAACCAAACCCACGATTTTGTCGCGGGCGCCCTGTACGCTGATCAGGCAGCAGAAACCTTCACCCGGCTCCCGTTGGGCGGCGACATGAGCGGCGGCTATGACAGAGTGTCCGTGGAAAACTTCTACGAATGGGGCGATCTGCATGAACCGGAATGGTCAGTTGAAAGCACCCAATCCCAGGATATTGAAACGGAACAACGCGGTTATTACGCGGCGACCCGTCTTTCTGCGACCGACAAGCTCAAATTCATTTTGGGTGGCCGTATGGCAACCTGGGAGCGCAATGGTTTCGACTGGAGCGGCGTGGTTGATTACGGCAACGAAAATGAATTCATTCCCTATGCTGGCGCACTTTATGACCTTACCGATACGCACCGCGCCTACGTCAGCTATACCGAAATTTTCAAACCGCAAAATAACCGCGATGCGAATGGGGATTTTCTTGATCCTTTAATCGGTGAAAGTGCGGAAATTGGCCTGAAGAGCCGCTTCCTGGATGATCGCCTGCAAACCACTGTGGCCTACTTTGATATCCAGCAAGACAACCTGGCACAACTGGACACCAATTTTGTTGGTACACCAGAGCAAATGTCAGCCTACATTGCAGCCGAAGGCGCACAGAGTAAAGGCTTTGAAATTGAAGTGGTGGGTCAGCCCATTGACGGTTGGAACATCAGCGCAGGTTACACAAACTTTTCAATCGAAGATGCACAGGGCAACGACCTGAACACCGACAACTCAACTGAATCGATCAAGTTATTCACCTCCTATGAGTTTGGCGGCGCGCTTGAAAACCTGATGTTGGGCGGCGGTGTAAATTGGCAAAACGAGACTTACTCCGAGGGTATTAACCCAATCGGTCAACCCGACCGACTCACTCAGGATGCCTATGCACTGGTCAACCTGATGGCCCGCTACGCCTTTACCGATGACCTGAGCGTACAGTTCAACGCAGCTAACGTAACGGATGAAAAATACTACTCACAAGTCGGATATTTCAGTACCTACCGCTATGGCACACCACGCAACTACACCCTCGGCATGAACTACAAGTTCTAACCCCATCTGCTCCGCAGGCCATGCATATGGTCTGCGGGTTTTAACTTTTACCTCATACTTGCGACAGCAACCATTTTCCATCCATGACAATCCAGTCGAACCACAAAATTTGGTGCGCTATCACAACCAGCCAAAACACAATCTGGAACGAAATTTTTTTCGTTTTATGACGGAATTGCTGCTGGGCGATAAATGCGCCCGGCCAGCCACCGATAAGAGCCCAAAAATGCAGATTCGCCTCGGGAATACGCCAGTCGCCGATCCTGGCACGGCGCTTGTCATCCCAGTAAAAGTAATACGTCAGCGCGCTTGCAACCCCATAAATAAAAATTCCCCACAGCGATTGATGGTTAATAGCAAGATCAATCACACCGATAACTGGCAAAGCTAATAGTACCAACACGTAAACCCACGGAATTGCACTCTCACTCAAGCGAAGCTGGAACATCACTATTTCACCTGGGTGCGGTCGATAAGCCCCACGAACTGCGCTGATGTGAAAAAATATCTTTTTGCTCTGCCCAATAGAAATAAAACCAAACCCTTTTTGATCATCCCAGCGCTCGATAACGCCTTTTTGCTCGGTCATAGGTTTTATTCCGCTGACTAAATGCCAAATTTAGGTCAAAAAAATGGGCAGATTATACAAATCTGCCCATTCAGGTCATACATAAATTAATGCCCGTTTTTGTTGGCAGAACTCACGCGTTGCATTAACAAATCCGTATAAGCAATACCAATGGCGGAAGCGATGAATGCCATATGGATAATGGTTTGCCACATAACGCCATCAGCTGTGAATTTTGCATCAGGCAAACCGATATTACCGGCCTCAATAAATGTCTTTAACAGATGGATTGAAGAGATACCGATAATTGCCATCGCCAGTTTTACTTTAAGTACAGTCGCATTAACGTGACTGAGCCACTCAGGCTGATCCGGGTGGCCATCCAAACGCAAACGGGATACGAAGGTTTCATAACCACCAACGATCACCATCACCAGTAAGTTGGAAATCATTACTACATCAATCAACCCCAACACGATCAGCATAATTTGCTGTTCGTTCATGGAGGTAACATCTGTAACTAAATG
>JAJQJO010000436.1 GCA_021323495.1 Cellvibrio sp.
ATGCTGCACCACTCGCGTCCGCATCAGTCGCGCAAGTGCATACCGCCGTTTTAAAAGACGGGCGCGATGTGGTAATTAAAGTAATCCGTCCCGGGATCGAAAACATTATCGCGCAGGATGTTGAATTATTACTGATGGTCGCGCGCTGGGTGGAAAAAAACACTATTGATGGCAGGCGCCTGCATCCGGTCGAGATCGTGGAAGATTATCGCGTCACCATTTTCGATGAGTTGGATTTGCAGCGCGAAGCAGCCAACGCCTCGCAATTGCGGCGTAATTTTTTAAATTCATCCATGCTGTATGTGCCGGAAATTTACTGGGATTACACCCGTCCCAATGTACTGGTGATGGAACGTATTTATGGTATTCCCGTCACCGATATGGCGGCACTGAGTGCGCAACAGACCGATTTGAAAAAACTCGCCGAGCGCGGTGTGGAGATTTTTTTCACGCAAGTGTTCGAGCATAATTTTTTCCACGCCGATATGCACCCCGGCAATATTTTTGTCGCCAGCAAAAATCCACAACTGCCGCAGTATATTGCGGTCGATATGGCAATTGTCGGCTCGCTCACCCGCGAAGACCAATATTATCTGGCGCGCAATCTGCTCGCCATGTTTCGCCGCGATTATCGCCAGGTTGCAGAGCTCCATGTCCAAAGTGGCTGGGTGCCAAATACTGTGCGCGTGGAAGAATTGGAAGCGGCGGTGCGCACCGTGTGTGAACCCATTTTTGAAAAGCCGCTCAAGGAAATTTCGTTTGCCAACGTATTGTTAAGTTTATTCCGCACCGCGCGCCGCTTTGATATGGAAGTGCAGCCGCAGCTTGTGCTTTTGCAGAAGACGCTGCTCAATATTGAAGGCCTTGGCCGCCAGTTGTATCCCGACCTGGATTTGTGGGCCACTGCACATCCGTTTCTGGAGCGTTGGCTCAAGAACCGTTTCCATCCCAAATCCCTTTGGGGCGAGCTAAAACGCTATGCCCCCGAGTGGATGGAAAAGTTCCCGCAGGTGCCGGATCTGGTGTTCAACAGTTTGCAACAATTGCCATTAATGACGCAGCGCCTCGATCAGTTATCACTCGAACTGACCGAGCGCAAAGCCCGGGGCAATCACCGTGGCCGGCGTAAACTTATCGCGCTCGTTGCATTTGGTGCAGCCGGCTATTTTTTATGGCAAGACCTGCAAGGTTCGGCGGTTTTGCGCGATTGGATTGCAACAGATGTATCGCCATCCACCATCGTATTGGCAGCGATTGGCTTGTTGGCGCTCTGGTTTAGAAAATAAATCGGCGTCAGAAAATCCTGGGTGGGCGTTATCAAGCGTGCCCGAAATAGTTGTTACTCCAACCCTTAGAACGCGCATGGAGCTGGTTATGATTTGCTCTAACAAATCTGCATAACCGGCGCGTAGCTATTCTTTTAGCGTCTGCTATTATCCGATGACAACAATAGTTAAGGACCTTATTGTCATGTCTAGTTCGACGCGTATCCTGTTGGTCGATGATACCCCGGAAAACCTGGATGTCCTCAGCGGCATCCTGGAGGATCTGGGTTGCCAATTGATTGTCGCCACCTCGGGCGAGCGCGCCCTGGAGCTGGCCGCGCGGCGCCTGCCGGATTTAATCCTGCTCGACGTGATGATGCCGGATATGAACGGCTTTGAAGTTTGCACCCGCCTCAAGGCCGAGTTGGCCACTACCGAAATCCCGATTATTTTTGTCACCGCCCGCGTCGACGATATCAGCCAGGGTTTCCGAGTCGGCGGTGCCGATTACATTACCAAACCGATCAATGCCGACGAAGTGCGTTCACGCGTGCGTCACCAGCTTGAGCGGCAGATGCTGCTGGCGGAGCTGAAATCCTTTAACCGCGAGCTGGAGGGTAAGGTGCGCGAACGCACCGCCGAACTGACCATCGCCAATCGCCAATTGCGCGAGGAAATCAACGAGCGGCGCTACATGCAAGACCGCCTCAATTACCTCGCTACCCATGATTTTGTTACCCGCCTGCACAACCGCAATGCCCTTGAGGCCCAGGTTTCTGAATTGTTGGCACGGATCCAGATGCAGGACATCAGTGCTTCCTTTTTACTGATTGATATCGACCGATTCCGGTTGGTCAACGAGAGCTGTGGTTGTATTGCGGGCGATGAATTGCTGCGCCAGTTTGCCGATAGTGTGGCGGGTTTGTTAACCCGCGATGATTTTTTTGCGCGGCTCGGCGGCGACCGCTTTGCGGTTGTCACCCAGTGCGATGAAAGTGATAAAGGCATGGCGCTTGCGCAAAATATTTTGAAGCATCTGGAGCTATTCAATTTCCAGTGGGAGGATCGCCAATTTAAATTGGCTGCATCCATCGCTACTGTGCCGCTTACGCGGGTCATGGTGAGTTACGATCAGGTGATGCTCGCTGCTGATGAAGTTATTTTTGTTGCCAAGCGCGAGGCACGCGGCGGTATTTTCAGTTACGAAGAAGCGGCCAAACGCAGCAATTTGCATAAAGACAATATCAATTGGGCCTCGCGGCTGGTGGACGCGGTCCACAGCCAATTATTCCGCGCCTACTTCCAGATGATTGAATTTTTGCCCGCCAGCCAAGCGAATGACCAACCGCAGTATCGGTTGGAAGTATTAATGCGGCTCTGGGATCCGCAGCACCAACGGATGGTTTCTCCCGGTGAATTTATCGGCCCCGCCGAACGATTGCATTTAATTCCCGAATTGGATCGGTGGATAATCGGCTATACACTCAATTTATTTGCCTTGCATCCGCACTTGCTTGAACGTATCGATCTGGTGTCGATCAATCTTTCTGCTATTTCGATTCGCGAAGCACAGTTCGCCCAATTTATTATCAACACCTTTAACCATCTCAATTTGCCTGCACATAAATTCTGTTTTGAAATCACCGAAACCCAGGCAATAGTCAATGTC